>JBKEBB010000362.1:0-3299 GCA_047972845.1 Bacteroidales bacterium | reverse complement strand
CACAAAAAGCACTTTCTGATGGAACAATCTCAAAGGTGACTGTTGTTCCCTTTTATGATAGATCCGGATTAATAAAGGAGACCATCGGGACTCTAAATACCGCCTTGTTGCATGAAATCCTAATTTGTATTATTGTGATTATTGTGTTGGTATTTAATCTCCGAGCCTCATTAGTAGTATCGGGATTACTTCCGATTGCAGTGTTGTCGGCATTTATCATCATGAAATACACAGGAGTTGATGCCAACATTGTTGCTCTTTCAGGTATCGCGATTGCAATAGGGGTAATGGTTGATGTAGGAGTGGTTATTGTTGAAAGTATTCTACGTAAAATTGAAGAAGAGGGAGATCATGTGCCTCGTCGAGGAAAAGAATTCTCGGAATTGATCTATTCCGCTGTAAAAGAAGTGTCGGGTGCATTGACCGTTGGAATGCTCACAACAATTATCAGCTTTTTACCGGTGTTTGTAATGCAAGCCCAGGAAGGGAAATTGTTTAAACCTCTGGCTTACACTAAGACATTTGCCCTTATATCAGCCCTTTTACTCGGTTTTGCACTCACGCCTACAATCGCATACTATTTTCTTTCATGGAAAATCTCATCTAAACATATACGGAGAACAGCCAACTGGGTACTTGTAATTGGTGGTGTTGTTTTGTTGGTTGTAACCGGAGTTATTCCTGCTTTAGGCTTGACGTTGTTTGGAATAAATAACTTGATTGCACCTTACTGGAAACGCGCTAAGATTTATAATTTGATTAATATTGGAATTGCGTTATTCGTTGCTCTCTGGTATTTAACTTCTGAATGGTTGCCATTTGGAACTGAAGTTGGATTTTCGGTGAACTTTATATTTGTTATTGTAGCAATTGGAGTTATTTTATTTATACTGTGGGGATTGGTTGTTTATTATGAACGAATCTTGCGTTGGTGTTTGAATAATCGTTGGAAGTTTATGCTTATTCCGGTAGTTACATTAACTCTTGGAACGTTGATTTGGCGTGGGATGGGCGAAGAGTTCATGCCGTCACTCGATGAAGGATCATTTCTTTTGATGCCCACAAGTATGCCTCACACCGGGGTAGAGCAAAATCTCCGTCTGATTGAAGCAATCGACAAGCGTGTATCTGCCATACCTGAAGTGGAGACAAGCGTAGGTAAATGGGGACGTGTCAATTCGGCTTTGGACCCGGCACCTATCCAGATGTTTGAGAATACAATCAATTATCGGTCCGAATATATTTTGGATGAGAACGGACGCAGGATACGATTCAAAACCAACTCGAAAGGGGAATTTATATTAAAGGGTGGATCAGTATATAATCCGCACGATGAGTTTCGCTTGATATCTCCGGATAGTCTGATTGTAGATAAGCGGGGAGAATACGTTCGTCAATGGAGACCGCACATTCGAAACGCAAATGATATTTGGAGCGAGATAGTCAATGTGTCGCATTTGCCGGGATTAACTTCATCTCCTAAGCTGCAACCGATAGAAGCTCGTTTGGTGATGCTTTCTACTGGGATGAGAGCTCCAATGGGGATCAAAATATCAGGTCCCGATCTGGAAAGTATAGAGCAAACAGGAAAAGTACTTGAGACAATACTGAAAGAGGTGCCATCTGTGTTGCCTTCGACAGTGTTTTACGATCGTGCGGTAGGAGCACCCTATGTAGAAATACATCTTAATAGATATAATATGGCACGATACGGGATTACAATCTCCGACTTACAGGAGGTAATCAGTGCTGCCGTAGGTGGAATGACGATAACAAATACGGTTGAAGGGCGAGAGCGTTTTCCGGTTAGATTGCGTTATCCGCGTGAGTTGAGAGATAGTCCGGAGGCCTTGTCGAATATCATTATTCCTACGGCCACCGGAGCTCAGATTCCTTTGGGTGAGGTGGCGGAAATAGAATACACGAAGGGAGCGCAAATGATCCAAAGCGAGAATACCTTTTTAACAGGGTATGTAATTTTTGACAAGCGATCGGGAAAGGCTGAAGTGGATGTTGTTGACGAAGCCGATCAATATATTAAATCCAAAATTGCTTCCGGGGATTTACAACTGCTTCCAGGGGTGTCGTATAAATTTGCGGGAAACTATGAACAGCAACAAAGAGCCACAAAACGCCTGCTGATCATTATTCCTATATGTCTTTTTTCGATACTGTTGGTACTCTATTTTCAATTTAAAACTGTAACAGCTTCTCTAATTCATTTTTCAGGAGTATTTGTAGCTTTTGCGGGTGGATTTATTTTGTTGTGGCTATATGCGCAACCTTGGTTTTTGAATACGCAGATAGGAGATCTAAATCTACGTGATGTATTTCAAGTTCAACCAATCAATCTCAGTATCGCCGTTTGGGTTGGATTTATCGCTTTGTTTGGTATTGCCACTGATGATGGGGTTTTGATGGGTACTTATATTCACGATACATTTATTAAGCTAAATCCGCAAACAAAAAGTGAGATTCGTGAGGCTGTTGTATTCGCCGGATTAAAGCGGGTACGTCCTGCCGCGATGACTACAGCTACTACCTTAATTGCCTTGTTACCTGTATTAACGTCAACTGGTAAGGGTTCGGATATTATGATTCCAATGGCTATTCCTACTTTCGGAGGAATGCTGATCCAATCAATGACTATGTTTATCGTACCGGTCTTACAATGCTGGTGGAGAGAGCATGTGGCCGAGAAGCAAAACAATAGCCTAACGTAGTAAAGTGTCGAGATCGTTTTATAAATGAATCGCAAAATACAATTAATAAACAAATGAACAACTTCAGATATAAATATATACTTGTTTTTTTGCTGGTTGCTGTGTTTCATTCGAATGCATCGGTTCATACACCGGATTCATTGAAATACTATTTAGAAATGGCAGCCAATAATAATCCCGGTGTGCAGTCAGCTTTTTCTCTATATCGGGCTAGTTTGCAAAAAATTCAACAAGCCGGAGCTTATCAAGATCCGGAGTTAGAGATGGGTTTTTTTCTTCAACCCATGGCACTTGTGGAAGGTCGTCAAGTCGGACAGATTCAATTGATGCAAATGTTTCCTTGGTTTGGTACACAAAAAGCTGCTCGCTCCGAAGCGCAATACATGGCAAAAATGGCTTATGAGCAGTTTAGAGAAGTCAGGGATCAATTGTGGTTGGATGTTTATACACAATGGTATTTGCTGTGTAGATTGCAGCAGCAACTTAACAATCACGTCAAGAACAAGGAGCTATTGATACAGTTGAACGAATTGGCTTTACGGAAATTCTCGTCTCCTATTAATGCAGCTAATCTTG
>JBKEBB010000311.1:0-5220 GCA_047972845.1 Bacteroidales bacterium | reverse complement strand
ATTTTTTGTTGTTGATGGGGGTGTCGCATCTGACATCCAACAATCGGTCCAATGAAACTTTCTTTTCTGGAAACCGTCGTTCTCCATGGGTAGTAGTGGCTATCGGGATGATTGGGGCTTCATTGTCCGGAGTAACCTTCGTGTCGGTCCCGGGAATGGTGAAGGATATTAATATGAGCTACATGCAGACGGTTATCGGATTTGCATTTGGCTATGTTGTGATTGCATATGTGTTGCTCCCAATTTATTATCGTTTGGGATTGACCTCTATTTATACCTATCTGGAAAGACGTATAGGACCCTATGCATACAAGACAGGAGCCAGTTTTTTTATTTTATCCCGTACGATTGGGTCTGCGGTTCGCCTGTATCTGGTTGCCGTTATATTGCAGACCTTTATTTTCGACAAGTGGAATATTCCTTTTATAATAACAATTATCCTTATTCTGGGGATGATTTGGCTATACACTTATCGTAGTGGGATTAAAACGATTGTTTGGACCGATCTACTTCAAACCATTACACTAATAACCACTTTATTGCTTATAGTGTGGATGGTCTTTTTGAAACTGAACTTGTCATTTGACCAGATGGTAGTTCAAGTTTGGAATAGCAGTTATTCGAAAATTTTTGTGTGGGATGACTTTTTCTCTACTCAGAACTTCTTCAAGCAGTTCTTTAGTGGCGTATTTATCTCGATCGTGATGACCGGATTGGATCAGGATTCGATGCAAAAGAATCTTACCTGTAGAAATCTTAAAGACGCCCAACGAAATATGATTTCATATGGGTTTGGTTTTGTTCCGATCAATTTTATTTTCCTTGTGTTAGGGGTTTTGCTTATTATGTTTGCCCAGCAAGAGGGAATTCATTTGCCAACAAATGGAGATGATTTATTGCCAATGTTTGCTGCTACTGGAGAGTTGGGTTGGTGGGTTTTTGTTTTTTTTTCAATTGGCATTATAGCAGCCTCTTTTTCGAGTGCGGATTCTGCTTTAACGGCGCTAACCACCTCAGTGTGTGTCGATCTGCTTGATATTGACAAAAAAACAGACCAAAAGAAGGTCAAGACTCGGAGAATAGTTCATATGTTGATTACAATTGTTTTTGTGGCCATTATTATGTTGTTCAGAGTATTGAATAATAAGAGTGTTATAGATGCAATTTATGTGATTGCGTCCTACACCTATGGCCCCCTTCTGGGGCTTTTCGCCTTTGGTATTTTTACTAAGAAAGATACGTGGGATAGAGTAGTTCCATATATTTGCCTACTTTCTCCACTACTCTGTTGGACATTACAATCCCTATGCCAGCAACTATGGGGATATAAATTGGGCTATGAGCTCTTGATGATAAACGGATTGTTTACCTTTGTAGGATTATTGATTGCTGGAAAAATGAAGAGGGGATCGTGTTAATTCTATGAATTGAACTTAAAACTATGATTTATGCTAATTAAAGATGCGGAATATGTAATTGGAAATACGGATGTTCAGAAGTGCCCTGAGGGGAATCTGCCTGAATATGCATTTATCGGACGATCAAACGTAGGTAAATCATCGTTGATTAACATGTTGACTAACCGAAAAGGATTGGCGATGACCTCCTCAAAGCCGGGAAAAACGATGTTGATTAATCATTTTATTATAAACAGCGATTGGTATCTGGTCGATTTACCTGGGTATGGTTATGCACGCCAGAGCAAAGATAGTCGTGCTAAGATACAGCAGATCATTGAAGACTATATTCTTGAAAGGCAACAATTGACCAATCTTTTTGTTTTGATAGATAGTAGAATTGAACCTCAAAAGATAGATTTGGAGTTTATGGAATGGTTGGGTGAGAATGAGGTGCCGTTCAGTATTGTGTTTACAAAAACGGATAAAAACTCGGCTACTCGAACTCGTTTGAATCTTGACACATACAAAGAAAAGTTGTTGGAGCAATGGGAAGAACTTCCCCCAATATTTATTACATCGAGTGAGACTCGTGTGGGGCGTGAAGAGATACTTAACTACATTGAAGAGATTAACAAAATGATGAACGAAGAGTGAGGTGTTTGTTTGTAGAAAAATGTTTTTCTATCTTCGCAGCCACTGTTTAATAATATCTATCATATGGCTATCGTTGAATCTATACCCAATACCGGAGCGCATAACGCAATTGTTGCTTCGACTACAATAAATGGAGATATCGCCGCAGAGGAGGATTTCCGACTGGATGGAACACTGGTTGGCAATATCTCTGTTGGAGGAAAGTTGATTATTGGTCCTGCCGGATCAGTAAAAGGAAATGTCACGTGTGAGAATCTTGAGTTGAACGGGGTGATAATCGGAAACGTGAAAGTGGGGAATTTGGTGACACTCAGAGAAACCGCGGTGTTGGATGGTGAGTTGATCCTATCTCAACTTTTTATTGAACCGGGAGCTCGGTTTAACGGGAACTGTACAATGAGATAATCTGAAATAGAAAGAGAGCGATTCGTATGGATTGCTCTCTTTTCCTTTTTTCTGGACAGTTTGTTCTGTTTGATTAAATCAATTCGATAAGAACGGACTCCTCTTCTATAACAAAGCGAATTTTGTTTTCTCGAGCAAGCCACCCCAAGCTCATCGACAGAAAAGGCTCTTTGATTTTGGTCTTTTTCTTCAAATCAGATAGTGTAGTCGCTCCGTTCTCGTTGAGGTATGTCCACACTATTCCGGCATTAATTCCAATTGTTTCTTTGTGCATAGCTGATAAGTGTTGAGTTAAATACAAGACAAAGATACATAATATCAATTCATACATGTATCTTTGGATGTTATAATTCTGTTACTTATATGAGTAGTATGTGAAGGTGTTTATAAACCGTCAATCAAGTTTTATGAAATCAATTATTGTTTGCCTGTTGTTTGTTTTTTCCGTAGTCTTGTATTCTCAAAATGAGAGAGGGGATGTTTATCTTTTTTCCTATTTTATTGGAAATGGGGAAGATGGATTACACTTGGCATATAGTTATGATGGGCTGAATTGGCTTTCGTTAAACGAAGGAAAGTCTTTTCTTACACCACAATTGGGGAAGGATAAGTTGATGCGTGATCCCTCGATTGTGGTTTCTCCAGAGGGAACGTTTCGTCTGGTATGGACTACCGGCTGGTGGGATAAAACAATTGGAACCTCTTCATCGAAAGATCTTATTCATTGGGAAGAACAAAAGATTATTCCGGTAATGATGCATGAGCCAGCAACCAAGAATTCGTGGGCACCTGATCTCTTTTATGATGATATGACCTCTACATATTATATAGTTTGGGCTTCTACTATTCCAAATCGGCATAGTGAAGTGGCAGACACTCCTTCGGAGAAGGGATTGAATCATCGTCAATATTTTACAACGACTAAGGACTTCAAAACCTTTACACCTACTCAACTTTTTTTTAATCCAACCTTCAATGTGATTGATGCTACTATTGTGTACTGGAAAGACAGATACTGGATGATTGTGAAGAATGAGAATCCAAATCCACCTGAAAAGAATTTACGGGTTACCTCAGCATTGAATATTGCAAATGGATTCCCGACGGAGGTTTCTCCTCCCATAACGGGTGATTATTGGGCAGAGGGGCCTACTACTCTAATTATCGGAGATTATTTGTATGTATATTTTGATAAATACACCGAAGGGAAATACGGGGCTTTACGCACAAAGGATGGGGTAAGTTGGGAAGATATTTCCGATCAGATCTCTTTTCCAAAGGGAGTAAGACATGGTACAACATTTCGAGTTTCATCTTCGATCTTTGAGAGAATTAAATCGAACAAATAATGAGTTGTTTCCCAATTACAAAGGAAGCTATTGACCATTTGAAATCTGTTGATGAAAAATTGGGAAGGGCAATTGATTCGATTGGTACAATCCATGCGGAGATAGTTCCCGATTTATTTCAATCGATTGTTTTTTCTATTGTGTCGCAAATGATATCAGCTAAGGCTGCAAGCACGATATCTTCTCGTTTCGTTGAACGCTTTGTTCCCTTTACTCCTGAGACTTTAGCGCTCCAATCGGTTGAATCAATTCAACAGTGTGGAATATCAATGCGGAAAGCAAAGAACATCTCCGAATTTTCTAAAAAGGTAGTGGATGGTATATTCGACCTCATTCAAATAAGAAATATGACAGATGCCGAAGTGATTGCTCAATTGTCATCGTTGAAAGGAGTAGGGAGATGGACTGCTGAGATGATTCTTATCTTCACATTGGAACGACCAGATGTCGTTGCATGGGATGATCTTGCTCTTCGCAGAGGGATGTGTCAGTTGTATGGACTTGAAACAATATCTAAAGAGGAATTCCTTGGATATGCGGCAAGGTATTCTCCCTATGGGAGTACAGCCTCCTTGTTCTTATGGGAGTATTCGCATATTGAGAAATGATCCAAATGTTTGTTGAGAACTGTATTACTCAAGAAATACAAAGTAAACAGCAAAGATAAGGCACAGTGCCGCGGCAATGTGATTCCATGCTAAGGATTGTCCTTTGAAAATGATGGTTGTGAATATGGCGAATACGAGAAGTGATATCACCTCTTGAATGACCTTTAATTGTACAAGGGTAAAAGGACCTCCATTCATATTGAATCCAATACGGTTGGCAGGCACAAGGAAACAGTACTCCAAAAAAGCAATCCCCCATGAGAGGAGTATAATTCCAATCAGTGGCCACCCAGTGGTTATTTTCATCTCTTCAAGTTTTAGATGGCCATACCATGCAAAGGTCATAAAGATATTTGATGTTAGGAGAAACAGGACTGTCGTTAATGATTTCATTGATAGTTTTATCGTTGAGTGGGTTTATTCGGTAAATAATTGGTTTGAATATTTGTCATGCTATTCCATAAGCTTTGGCGGACAAATCGGTTCATTGCTTCAAGCATTCCCATCACTTCTTTCATTTGAGTTCGATAGGTATCACACTCGTATGGGCACTGTTTTTTTAATAGACTATACCCTTTGAGCGATTTCCACTCTTCCATTTCTGCCTCTGTTATGAGGCTTAAAGGACGAATAATTGTCATATTGAATTTATTCATCTGAAGCTTAGGGGGCATTGTCCCAAATGCACCTTGAAAGGTAAGATTCATTAGAAGAGTTCGCAGCATATCGTCTTGGTGGTGTCCGAGTGCTATTTTATTGCATCCATGAGTCTTGGCTAAATCGAATAATCTCTTTCTTCGATTC
>JBKEBB010000214.1:0-11769 GCA_047972845.1 Bacteroidales bacterium | reverse complement strand
CAGGAGATAATCTGATTAATATGCTCCGTTCTCTCTCTTCCACTTCGGTAAGTAAAATAGAGTTGATCACCCATCCGTCATCCAAATTCGATGCCTCAGGCAATTCGGGTATCATCAACATCCAAACCAAACAGGTAAGACAACAAGGGGTTAGTCTTTCCGCATATTTGAATATCCGAACAGGAAAATACCTGAAAGGAAATTCCAATATAACATTGGCACTACGAAAAAATAAATTCAACTTTTACCTTGACTATTCTCCTTTTTGGGGAAAGAATTATCTGGATGTAGATTCATATCGTGACTATTATGATGACTCGGACCTCGGCAAACGAATGCTCAGACTCGGAATGACTGCTGATCGCCGACTCAATTATCAATCCCACTTTCTCAGATCAGGGATGGATATAGACATCTCCGACAAAACCACTTTCGGCACTTACATTACCTATAATCGGTACAACGAACGCAAGAATGAGATAACACTGTCGCAATTTCTAAGCAACTCTCCTCAACCTGATTCAACATTGAGAAGTGATAATTTATACGACAAACTCAACACTAATCTCACTGGTGGGGTAAATCTTAGCTATAACAACAAAAACGTAAAGGGATATGCTTCATTCGATTTTCAGCTATTTGACCATTCAACTGATCAAACACAAAAAAGCAGCTTTCTACTTCCCGGATTATCACCTATTAATGACACACTAACCGGGGGAGTCAATGCGTCAATTGACCTCTACTCGGCTCAAACCAATATTGATTACCGTCTGTCGGATATACATACACTATCATCGGGACTCAAAGCATCTTTTGTAACCATACACAACCGAGCCCACTATGTCAACTACAGACAAGGCTCACCCATTGAAAATGAGAAGCTCAATAATACATTCTCCTATTCTGAAAATATTTTCGGCGCATATGCCCAACTGGTATCCAAATGGAATCCCCGGTTTCAAACTGAGGTCGGGCTGCGTATTGAAAAAACAGACATCAGAGGGCAACAAAGAAACAACACCAAAGATTCAACCTACACACAAGCATACACCGACCTGTTTCCCTCCATTCAATTGAAATACAAACTATCCGACAGTCACTCATTGGCATTGCTCTATGGAAGACGCATCAACCGTCCGAACTATCGAGACCTGAATCCACTCATTGAAATAAACGATCGCTTTCTATACGACAAAGGAAATACCGAGTTAAAACCTGAAACAACGGAAAACATAGAATTCTCCTATTTTCTCAAGAATCAATATAGCTTTAGTCTTTTCTACACATATAGAAACAATCCTATCGCAAAAAGCTATATTCCGGGAGAAGACAACGTGACAATCGTGATGCCCTCCAATCTATCTTCGGGACATAGTGGAGGCATACGAATCGGGTTAAACAACCTCAATCCAACCCCATGGTGGACAACAAACATCAATTTCACGGCAACCTACAAACGGTTCTATTGGATGGCCATGGGTGTCAAACAGGTTAATGAACGAATCACTCCTTTTATCCATGTAAACAACCAATTCGCTCTCCCATTAGGCTGGTCGGCTGAAATTACCGGATATTACAACGGAAACATGGCAGAAGGACAAGCCTTAATTCATCCGATATGGACAATCTCAGGAGATGTTATGAAAACATTCTCCCGTTACAACACCACTGTTCGTCTATACGTGGACGACATATTCAAATCAGACAGAAACAATATAGACATCTACAGTCCGAAGCTTAACGGATCCTATACCGAAAGAAAAGACAGTCGCTTACTATCAGTCACGGTCATCTATCGTTTTAATTCGGGATTAAAAACAAAAGAGTCGAGAAAAAATAGTATTTCTGAAAGCAATCGAATAAATTTGTGACATGAATACAATAAAATATAGTAGGGAGATTATCAAGTGGTTTTATCCACTGGCATTGGGTGTGGTTATTTTTAATGTGATCCGTCTGGTGACTGATCTTACTCTACGCAATGAATTCTGGACGGGGGATAAACAACAACACATCATAAGTCTCCTATTCATTGTCGTTTTCTGCTATATATATGATTTCGCGTGGATACATCGCCTTCGTAAAAGAAGAATTGGTGAGTCCGCTATAAAAGAATATACAACTCTTTCTGTAGGACTGTTTATCCAACTTAACACACTAATCGCCGTAGGAGACTTCGTTGGATTATTGCATTTGGGCAACGGTATTGTGGATTATATCATTGCAAATGTGGTTTGTATTCCCTTTCTTCTCATCTATTACACCCTTCTGCGAAATGAGATCATCAATAAACATCTTAACGAACAAATACTTCAACTTGAGCAACTCAAAAGTAAGCAACTGGAAACCGAACTCGACTACCTGAAAGCGCAATACCATCCCCATTTCTTATTCAATGCTCTCAATACGGTCTATTTTCAGGTTGACGAATCAAATAGTGAAGCCAAAGAGACGATTGAAATACTGTCTGATCTGCTTCGTTACCAACTATACACAATAAATAAAGTCGTATCCATCGAAGAGGAGATTGAATTTATTCGTCAATACATTCGATTTCAACAACTCCGGGTAAGCAATCGATTGGTGCTACACTCTCAAATAGACACTGTATCTACCAACCAGCCCATACACCCATTGCTATTTCAGCCACTTCTTGAAAATGCGTTCAAATACGTTGACGGCGATTTTACGATTGATATTCGAATCGGAATATCGGAAAAAAACATCCAATTTGAGGTGGTAAATTCTCTTTCCGAGTCAAATGAGATTGAACCGATAAAAGAAAAAGGGATTGGAATTGAAAATCTGAAACGAAGACTCACCCTTCTTTATCCTAACAAACATCGTCTCGTTACTGAAACGAGAAAGGCACAATTTTATGCGGGTTTAACCATTGAATTATAGCCAAATGAAAATAAAATGCGTCGTAACTGACGATGAGCCCATTGCTCGCAAAGGAATGAGAGGATACATCGAAAAAGTAGATTTTCTGTCGTTGGTGGGCGAATGCGAAAACGCTGTCCAATTGAATTCTATGATTAAGGAAGAAAAAATTGATCTGCTCTTCCTCGACATTGAAATGCCCTATTTATCTGGATTGGACTTCTTAAGTGGATTGAACAATCCTCCCAAAGTGATACTTACTACCGCTTACGAGAAATATGCGCTGAAAGGATACGAGTTCAACGTATCCGACTATCTACTCAAACCGATCTCGTTTGAACGATTTCTCAAAGCGGTGAATCGGATTCATGACATGTGTATCAAAGAAAACGACGAGACCTCGGATAACAAAAACTATATTTTTGTACGAAGCGACAAACAGTTTCGAAAAATAGTCATCGACGAGATTTTGTTTGCCGAAGGGATGGAAAACTACGTTGTAATCCACACAGTCAATTCAAAAGAGATAACCCATTCGACACTTAAATCGGTACTTCAATCGCTCCCCTCGGATAAGTTCATGCAAGTACATCGCTCCTTCATTGTAAACGTGGATCGGATTCAATCGATTGAAGGAAACCAATTGGCTATAAAAGATCACAAAATACCACTATCCAGAACCCAACATGAAGAGGTGCTGAATACTATTCTAAAAAAACATTTGCTGACTTAAAAAACTGGGCGACATATCATAATGGAAAGAATCTTCCATTAAATCTGCTACATCAAATGGGAGGATTCATTTGCTCAACTCGATTGTATCTATTGATGAAAAGAAATACACCTTTTCTCAATGTGGTGTACAGGGCGATCGATCACGGTGTACACCGGAGCATGGTGTGGTGTACAGCGCAAAACACACCACTCTGCACCATACCTGCAATAGCAGCGGTGTAAAGCTGTAAAAGCAAGAATGAGCAAATGGAATACCAAGTGATCGAATGGATACAGGGAGATTATCTGTACAACATTGAATAAGGCACGAATAAATGAACCGTTCTCCGAGGTCGCTACAACAAATCTCTTTCCATCGCCTTGAGGTTATATCCCTTTTTATCTACCTGATAGCCTCCATAAGTGGCAGTTAACGCGTTGTGCGGACATCCGTAAATACAACCCAGACACATATCGCAACGATCGCCGACAACTGCTTTGCCATTTTCAATAACAATGTTTGAAGAACAACAATTATTGGCACAAATGCCGCATCCGGTACAATGATCAAGGGTTATAATTCCCTCCCCGAATTTTTTCAACACTTTCTTCTCTGACTCTCCCATAGCTGAAATTAACAGATCAATCCAATAAGGTGATTTTCGGCGTTTCTGCAATTCAACGATTGCCTGGGCAATCTCCCGAGTTTTCAACGGATAGTTTCGCAACAATCGATCGGATTTCTCTTTTTTAGGAACACTCATCCAGTTGTTGGGCATACGTACCATGTCTTCATACACCACATCGAAGTTTTTCGATTCCAAATGGTGAATAATCTTCCTCCTGCACGCGGTATTGGAGAGTACCTCTCCCCCACCCGATACAGAAATAACGGCACATTTTCTATTTTTGCCCTCTATCTGATTTGTCCATTCAAAAGGTGGACGAGGTGCGTTGAACGAATGTACGGCAAACACCAATACATAATATTCAAACGAATCGTCAGACACAAATTCGTCTCGTTTAATTCGATTCACCTTCACAGAGCACCCTTTTTCCGTAAGCTCTTCGGCAATCCGTTTTGCAACACGCTCACTTCCTCCGGTTCCGGTATAATAGTCAATTCGTACGTTCATTATTCTTGTTATAAATACGACAATCAAGCCGCTAAATCAGGGCTCAAATGTAGTACATTTATACAGATAGTTGTATTACGAGATTGAGATATTTATTTTCATTGACGTGAGTAAAAAAAATAGTCGTTGAAGTGACATACAATTACAAAAGATATATAGTACATTTGCTTGTCGTACAATTAAATATCTATTTATGAAGATAGCAATCAGTGGTGCGAGCGGGTATATAGGGCAGCATCTGTCTCGCTTTCTTACCCGCAGAGGATACGAAATTATTCCTCTGAACAGACGTATATTGAAAGAAGAATACTTCGACGAGCTTTGTCAATCCATCGAGTGCTGCAATGTGGTTATCAATCTCGCGGGAGCGACAATCAATAGACGTTGGACCAATGCGTACAAACGGGAGTTGTATGATAGTCGGATTCCGATTACCAGACAATTGGTGCGCGCCATCCATTCGGTCAACGTGAAACCTCAATTGTTTATCTCTACCTCGGCGGTAGGCTATTACCCTACAACCGGAGAATACGATGAATACAATGAACAACAGGGTGACAGTTTCTTGGCACAGCTGTGTGGAGATTGGGAACAGGAGGCACGGGCCTGCTCAGCCGATGTACGGTTAGTGATTGTTCGCCTGGGGGTTGTGTTGTCTCCTGATGGTGGAGCATTGGCTCAAATGATACGACTGCAACGACTATCACATACAGGATCGATCATTGCCGGGGGGCAACAATGTTTTCCATGGATCAGCGTGTATGATTTGTGTCGCGCGATGGATTTTATTATTCAAAACAATTCTGTGCATGGGGCGATCAATTTCACCTCACCCGAAATCATCACCCAACGAGAATTGGCCGTTACGCTCGCTAAGGCATACGGAGTAAGATGGATCATTCCAATTCCCGAGTGGATGTTCAAATTGATTTACGGAGATGCGGCCTCCTTTTTGACGAGAGGACAAAACGTTCGACCTACGAAACTGACTGAGTCGGGGTTTTCTTTTAACTATCCTACAATCGAACGACTGTTAAATATTACTGATCGCCACATGGTTCTCTGAAAAGAGAATTTAAAGTTCGAATAGAAATAGTTAATCAAGGCTCCAATTCCAAAAGTAAATAATAGAATTGGAGTTCTGAGCTTAACCCAGTTCAGAAGTTGAAGACCCGTTATGATTATCGCCGACAACCACTTATTTCGGCTCTCAAGTTCACTTCAAATATTCGGGATGTCTTTTCAGCCAAGCGATGGCATATGTGCAAGTGGCAGCAGGTTTCAATCCCTCTTTTAAGGCATAATCATAGGCACATTCAACCAGTTGTGAAGCGATACCTATCCCTTCGAGAGGAACCGGAACATAGGTATGCATGATATCCAACGTTCCATCAATCAACTCATACTCCACATATGCGGTATATCCCTCCTTCTCAGTCCATACACGCAGATTCTTTATGTCATGATAGATTTCCATATACAATGCATTTTATATACAACAAAACAGACAAACCAATTGATTCTTATTCCAAGTAACAGATTAATAACAAACGATCCTTCAAACCTACTCCTTACAACTTCACAAAGTGATATCTCTCCCTAAGCTCAGATTGCTCTTCGGCGGTGAGTGAGGTAAAGTAGGCCCTCCAACCCGGACAAAAATTGATATGCCAACGCCAAAAACGCCCTACAAAAGATTTCGGGTTTTGATCATATTTCGCTCGCAGCGAACATTTACTACAATTTGATTCCATGATTAAACAGTTAATATTGTTTGAACTCGATAAGTAAATACACGATATCCTTTTGATCTACATATTCTGCGATGATTGTTTCGAATGATCTGTTCAAAGGTAGTACTCTTTTGTGAGATTGACGTATTCTTCGGTATATTTATGACGTTCTTTTTCAACAACAAGACTCTCCTCAATGGGTGTCGATTTGGTCTGTCTGAATTCAATCATTACTCGCTTGGGAGGCAATGCCGTGGTGGTACTGATTCGGGTAATGCGATAGGGATAGAGCTCTTCGTAGTGAGCAAAACGAACTATTGTGTCAACAATATCATGCGGAATAATGATTGAAATCCGTCCGTTGGGATGAAGCATGACTTTGCTCTCTCTAAAAAAATCATCAAAGGGCATCGAATCGGTATGCCGTGCTTTAGTCCTTCGACTATTGGGCGACTGCAATGAGTCTATAAAGTAGGGAGGATTGGAAACAATATGATCATACCTCTTTCCTTGTAGTGAATAATCGGACAACGAGATCAATGAGGAGTTTAATCGTTCCCTCCATGGCGATTGGTCGAAATTGGAGAGCGACTGCTCAAAAGCCATTTCGTCCACATCGATCGCATCAATAATAGCAGAAGAGCGCTGGGCGATCATTAAGGCAATTAATCCGGTACCTGTTCCAACGTCCAAAATGCATTGATCATTCGCAACATCTACCCATGCCCCAAGTAAGACTCCGTCTGTACCAACCTTCATAGCACACTTATCCTGATATACGGAAAACTGCTTGAAATGAAATTCATTTTTACTTGGACGAGAAGATCCCATTCTATGGTTCTATTTATTTGATTATTTGTAGAAAATTTTGGTCGTCAATTGACAAAGTTGTCATATTGAGTGTTAATGTAAAGGAGGGAGTAATTAATTATCGCTATCAAGTATCGTTTATACACCTTAAACCCTCATGAAAGGCTGTTTTCCCGTTATAACATGCAAAAAAAAGAAATAATATTGAGTTAACCTTGGAATAAAGCAAATTTGGCACGACATTTGGAAAATATATGTGTAATTTGCTTTGAAGTCTCCCTTGAGTAAAGGAGCAGATACATCGGAGGAACTTATCAACTCCACATCTATACATTTGATAAATAAACGATTAAGAATACTATATGAAGCAGTTATACAACAATGACCCCTTTGAGAACCTGGAAGAATCAAACGATCAAATGGTTCCGATCATTGCTGATTTTGGCGAAGTTGACATGAATATAACGTTTGAAACAGAAAATCTGCCAATTTTGCCACTTCGTAACATGGTTATGTTTCCCCATATTCCTCTTCCTGTATCCATCGGAAGAGAGAAATCGATGAAACTGATCAAAGATGCCGAAGCAAGAAAACTTCCTATCGGGGTATTTTGTCAGATGAATCCCGACAACAACGATCCCGGCGAGAAAGATATATACAAAACGGGGGTGGTTGCTGAGATTCTACGTGTTCTTGAAATGCCTGACCAAACTACAACTGTGATCTTACAGGGGAAGAAACGAATTGAACTGAAGAAAATAGTTCAGACCGAACCGTATCTACTTGGGGACGTTATGTCTCTTGAAGAGAAAGTCCCCGATAAGCAGGATAAAGAGTTCAAAGCGTTGGTAGCCTCTATAAAGGATTATACCTTCCAGATTCTTAAATCGGCAGGAGGCGTAGGGGTGTCGAAAGAGGTGCTCTTCTCTCTCCGTAATATCACCGATCCGCTCTACTTGGTCAACTTCATATGTGCTCAACTACCGATTGATCCGGTCGAAAAACAACGGATGTTGCTTTTCGACGATTTCAAGAAACGTTGTTACTTTCTGGTGAAGATACTTAGTCGGGAAGCCCAATTGATGGAATTGAAGGCTAATATCCAAAACCGGACTCGTGAAGAGATGGATCAACAGCAGCGTGAATACTTCCTCCAACAACAGATCAAAACAATTCAAGAAGAGTTGGGTGGGTCTGCAAATGAGATGGAGATAAAGGAGCTACGTGCGAAAGCAGCTAAGAAGAAATGGGGCAAGGATATTAATGCGAGCTTTGAAAAGGAGATGAAGAAACTGGAAAGACTTCATCCCCAATCACCCGATTACTCTACTCAGGTCAACTACCTTCAAACGTTTGTTGAACTTCCATGGAACGAATATACCGAAGACAACTTCGACTTGGCTAAGGCACAGAAAGTGCTCGATCGAGATCATTATGGCCTTGAGAAAGTAAAAGAGCGTATTATAGAACATTTGGCCGTACTCAAACTAAAGGGTGATCTTAAGTCCCCTATCATATGTCTTTACGGCCCTCCGGGAGTGGGAAAAACCTCCCTCGGAAAGTCGGTGGCAGATGCGTTGAAACGTAAATATGTGCGGATATCGTTGGGAGGACTTCACGATGAGTCGGAGATTCGTGGTCATCGTCGTACATACATCGGTGCGATGCCGGGACGAATAATTAAAGGAATACAGAAGGCGGGAAGTTCCAATCCGGTATTTATCCTCGACGAAATTGATAAAATAGGAAACGATTACAAAGGTGATCCGAGTGCGGCTCTCTTGGAGGTACTGGACCCTGAGCAAAACAGTACATTCCACGACAACTACCTCGACGTTGACTTCGATCTATCGAAAGTACTCTTTATCGCGACCGCCAACAACCTCAATTCGATTTCTCAACCACTTCTCGATCGTATGGAGCTGATCGATATTTCAGGATATATCATCGAAGAGAAAGTAGAGATTGCCCGCAGGCACCTCGTACCGAAGCAAGTTGCAAACCACGGAATACCCAAAAGACAGGTAAGCTTTGCTAAGGGAGTGTTGGAGTACATTGTAAGTTCATACACTAGAGAGTCGGGAGTGAGGGAACTGGATAAACAGATTGCTCAAATCATGCGTCGCATCGCCAGAAAAGTGGCTGAAGGAGAATGGACGACGAAATCTCTCAAAACGTCAGACATTGAAGCGTTGCTTGGCAAACCTAAATACAGTCACGATCGCTATTCGGGAAACCAATACGCGGGAGTGGTAACCGGGCTTGCGTGGACAGCCGTCGGAGGAGACATTCTATATATTGAAAGTAGCTTAAGCAAGGGCAAGGGTAAACTGACACTTACCGGAAATCTCGGCGAAGTGATGAAAGAGTCGGCCGTACTCGCCTTGGAATATCTCAAGGCGCACGCTTCCGATTTTGGCATTAATGAGGAGGCTTTCGATAAATGGAACGTACATATACACGTTCCCGAAGGGGCGATTCCTAAAGACGGACCTTCTGCCGGAATCACCATGACTACTTCGTTGGCTTCAGCCTTCCTTCAACGTAAGGTAAAGAGTAAGCTTGCCATGACCGGAGAGATTACTCTTCGTGGCGCGGTGCTCCCCGTCGGAGGAATCAAGGAAAAGATCCTCGCTGCCAAACGTGCCGGAATTGAAGAGATTATCCTTTGCGAAGAAAACCGCAAGGATATCGAAGAAATCAACAGTCTGTATCTTCAAGGACTCACCTTCCACTATGTGAAAGACATCAGAGAGGTGCTCAACATAGCGATTACAAATGAATCGGTTGATAATCCGATCCACTTGAATTACTAAATCAAAAGTCAAAATATACCCAAAAGGGGCTGTACAATCGAGTTGTACGGCCCCTTTTTTTTGCAATCTTCCTTAACGCAGACATTGCCATCCGCGATTATTTTTTATATTTGCACTTTGGAATATTTTCTATTTTTTAATTCTTAATCAACGACATGAAGAAAAAAATCGTATTAATGGCACTTGCCTTTGCAACGGCAGGTCTTACCGGGTTACGAGCACAGATCGCCGACCCTGTTGAATTGGTAAATCCTTTGGTGGGAACCCATTCAACTCACGCGTACTCCACCGGAAATACCGCACCGCTGATCGCCACTCCTTGGGGAATGAACTTCTGGACCCCACAAACAGGAAAAATGGGTAGTGGTTGGGTATATGTCTATATGGAGAACAAAATCAAAGGGTTCAAACAAACCCACCAACCCTCACCATGGATCAACGACTATGGTCAGTTTACTATTATGCCCATTACCGGCAAGGTCGTGTTTGACGAAGAAAAACGCGCGAGCTGGTTCTCTCACAAGGCAGAAACCTCTCGTCCTCATTACTACAAAGTCTATTTGGCCGATCACGATGTTGTTACCGAAATCACTCCGACCGAACGTTCGGCTGTATTCCGTATCACATTCCCCAAATCAGACAGCTCATACGTAGTGGTTGACGCGTTGGATAAAGGTTCGTATGTGAAAATCATTCCCGAAAAGAACATGATCGTGGGTTACAACACTCGCAACAGCGGTGGCGTTCCTGCCAACTTCAAAAACTATTTCGTTATTAAGTTCGATCGCAAGTTTGAGTACGAACTCACCTATGCCGACGAAGTTATTTCCGACAGCAAAGAACAAAAAGCCAACCACACAGGTGCCATCGTAGGTTTCAAAACCAAACGTGGCGAGCAGGTGATTGCCAAAGTTGCCTCTTCATTCATCAGCGAAGAGCAAGCGATACTTAACCTCGAAAGAGAAGTAGGAAACAAAGGATTCGACCAAGTAATGGCCGAAACCAAAGCGAAATGGAACAATGTGCTGGGACGCATTCAAGTGGAAGGGGGCGATCTCGACCAACTTCGCACGTTCTACTCTTGTTACTACCGATCCACTCTTTTCCCACGTAGTTTCTTTGAAATTGACGCGAAAGGGCAAACCGTTCACTACAGCCCATACAATGGAGAGGTTCTTCCCGGCTATATGTTCACCGACACCGGATTCTGGGACACATTCCGCTGTCTCTTCCCCTTCCTCAACATGATGTATCCTTCCATGAACAAGCAGATGCAGGAAGGTTTGATCAATACCTACAAAGAGAGCGGATTCTTCCCCGAATGGGCAAGTCCCGGTCACCGCGGTTGTATGATCGGTAACAACTCGGCTTCTATTTTGGTCGATGCCTACATGAAAGGTGTTAAGGTGGATGATCTCAATATCCTATGGGAAGGATTGGTACACGGAACCAACAACGTTCATCCCAAGGTATCTTCTACTGGACGTTTGGGTCATGAGTATTACAACGAACTGGGTTATGTGCCCTACGATGTGAAGATCAACGAAAACGCCGCTCGCACACTCGAATATGCGTACAACGACTGGTGTCTGTACAAATTGGCCAAAGAGCTCAAACGCCCACAAGCCGAAATTGATTTGTATGCAAAACGTGCGATGAACTACAAAAACCTCT
>JBKEBB010000195.1:0-1853 GCA_047972845.1 Bacteroidales bacterium | reverse complement strand
ATTGTCTTTATCAATAATGGTATTTACGGAATGACTGGAGGACAGATGGCTCCTACCACCTTGGATGGAATGAAAACTTCCACCTCTCCCGATGGTAGAGATCATAAAATGTCTGGATATCCTTTGAAGATATCCGATATGATAGCTCAATTGGATGGAGCTTGCTATGTGACACGTCAGGCGGTTCATACTTCTGCCGCGGTTAAACGAGCTAAGAAATCATTGAAAAAAGCATTTGAAAACTCAATGGCTTGTAAGGGTACTTCTTTGGTTGAAATTGTATCGACTTGTTCTTCTGGATGGAAAATGACTCCACATGAATCCAATAAGTGGATGGAAGAGAATATGTTTACAATGTACCCATTGGGCGATTTGAAAGATGTGTAGCATTTGAGCCAAAACTGAAGAATAAGATGAAAGAAGAGATAATTATAGCAGGTTTTGGGGGACAGGGTGTTCTCTCAATGGGAAAGATTCTTGCATACTCCGGTTTGATGGAGGAAAAAGAGGTGAGTTGGATGCCATCGTATGGTCCCGAACAGCGTGGAGGAACTGCCAATGTTACCGTTATTTTGAGTGATGATCGAATCAGTTCTCCTATCCTTACACTGTTTGATTGTGCCATAATATTGAATCAACCTTCGTTGGAGAAGTTTGAGAGTAGGGTAAAACCGGGTGGTGTATTGATTTATGATGGATATGGTATTACCAAACCTCCCACACGAACCGATATTTTAATCTATAGAGTGGACGCGATGGATGCCGCTGCGGAAATGAATAACGCGAAGGCCTTTAATATGATCATTCTTGGAGGGTTGCTCAAGGTAAAGCCGATGGTTAAACTTGAGAATGTGTTGCTCGGATTGAAAAAATCGCTTCCTGAACGACATCATAAACTTATCCCAATGAATGAGCAAGCTATTCTCAAGGGAATGGAGATTATAGTGAAAGTGTAAGATGTATCTAATACATATCAGAAAGGTCATATCAGTTTGGTATGGCCTTTTTTATTTGTATCTATCTCACCTCCGTTTCTTTTATCGTACAGTTTAGAAGGATATAAATCGGTAAATGGTCACTGTAACCTCCATGATATTTCATCCCGTAATAGGTTCTGAAAGGTCGTTTCCCGTATCCGGCAGGATCCTTCTCAATAAGATATTCAGGGGAAAATACATAGCAGCAATGAGAGGACAGATGGAGGCTGTTGTCCTTGTTGAGTAACGCGGACGAAACCAGAATCTGATCAAATTGCAACCACTCTTCTTTGTATTTGTACCTTCCCTTTACAAGTGTGGATGAATAGGTATGATCAATTATATGCAGTGGAGACGGATTCCTTGAAAGTAAGTAGATGCTTTCTTCGGATGGATTATCATTGAAATCGCCCATGATGATCGTATATGCACTGTTTCTTACAGTAGCTATAGAGTCGGTCAGTTGCTTCAGACGTTGCGACGCTTGGATTCGATTTGGCTCAGTGGCGGCAACACCTCCGCTTCTTGAGGGAAAATGGCAGATGAAAAGATCGAGCGTGTCACGCGATTGACTCAGTCCTGTCACATGGAGTATATGTCGCGTGTTAAGCAGAGTCCTATTTTGTGCTGATTCGATAGGATGGCTCGTTGTTATCAAAGGTTTGAACATCGACGGTTGATAGAGTAATGCCGTTCGAATACCTCTTGCATCGGATGTCTGTGCGGTGATAAACCGATAACCTAACACTTTTAAAGGGGAGTGAGAGGTGAGATCGTGTAGTACCGAATCGTTTTCGATTTCGCACAATCCGACAATGGCCGGTATATTCTCTTTAATGATTATCCGCAATTCTTCCTATTGTAAATTCTTGATTT
>JBKEBB010000321.1:0-7895 GCA_047972845.1 Bacteroidales bacterium | reverse complement strand
ACCTATCTTGATACCTATGCTTGGATTTATTTCAAGATGGGAGAGATGAAGTTGGCCAAATTCTATATAGAACGTGCTATAAAAAACGGAGGAGATAAAGATAATACCGTAGTTGAGCATTATGGAGATATCTTATTCAGTGATGGAGAGGTTGAAAAGGCTTTAGAACAGTGGAAAAAGGCTGAAGAGATGGGCAGTGAATCGAAAGTCCTTAAGGAGAAAATAAAAACCAAAACCTACATTCAAGAATGAGAAAGATTGTTTTTGCCCTGATTGGATTGATGTTGTTGACCGTAACATCTTGTAAAACAAAGAAACTTCCGGTTGAACGAGGAGGTGGTGATTTGGATGCTCATCGAAGAATTGAGGAGGTGATCAAGTATCAACACACTCCGTTGAGTGTGGCTTCGCGTGTGGATGTTGTATTTCGATCCGGGCGAACCGATTTGAGTAGTAAAGGTGATTTGAGAATTATACCTGGAGAGGGAATCTATTTGTCATTGCAGCCATTTCTGGGTATCGAACTATTCAGGGTGGTGATTACTCCAGAACGAGTGTTGATTATTGATCGTACAGGAAGGCGTTATTTGGCTCAAGATATATCTATAGTAAATCAATTGATTAAGAGTGAAAATCCGTACTACTATGTAGAGTCGCTCTTTTTGAACAGGATGTTTGTTTTAGGCAGACAAGAGGTTAAAGCATCCGATTTTGCCAACTTTAAGATGGCGAGGAAGCCCGATAACTCACTGATCTTGTCGGACGAGCTACCACGTGTGGCCAACTACACGTTTACAATCAGTGACGGGAATATGTTGGTAGATTCAGGAGCTAAAAGTTTGGATGAGAAACTTTCGATGAATTGGAGCTATTCGAATTTTGTTACTCAAGGCAACTACACCCTCCCATCGCAGATTGTCATAACTTTGAAGTATGATGAAACAGACGTAACATTGATTATTAAAGCTCCCAAAATTGATTTTGACCGTGAAATTGCTATTGATAAATCACTTCCATCAAGATATGACGAGGTGACATTGGAGCAATTATTGAAAACTCTTATTCGAAAATAAATAACTATCCGAATTACATTTATGGCTCGTTTGTCGTTGTTTTTATTCCTGTTTGCTCTCTTTCTCCCGAGTGTTGGTGCTCAGGAAATCTCTGTGCGTATGCGTGAGTTGGAAGAAAGGAGGAAAGCCCTCATGGAGAGTATTGAGCTCACCGGTGAGCAACTGAACGAAAAACAGCAAACAGGAATCCAACTGTTGAATCAGCTTACCCAGATTTCGGCGCAGGTAACGGCCAGAAAGAAGATTATTCAGGTTATTGACGAAGAGATAAAAAAAATAAACCGAGAGGAACGGCTTCTTAATCAGGAGTTGTCCGCCTTGGAGAAGAATTTGAGAGCTAAACAAAATGCCTATGCGAATGCCATTCGAAATATGTATTCTAAAAGTTCGCATATGGAGAAATTTATGTTTCTCTTGTCGGCCGAGAATCTCAGTCAAGCATATAGAAGAGCCCGTTACCTTAAAGAATATACCTCATGGCGGCGGATGCAAGCGAATGATATAGTACAAAAAAGAAGTGAGGTTGAGGCAAAAAAAGAGGAGCTGAATAAGACCCGCAAAGAGAAACTGGCTGTTTTGGGAGAACGGCAGAAAGAGGCTAACAAATTGGCGGATGAAGAATCGAAACAAAAGCAGATCGTACAGCGAGTCAAACGTGAGGAGCGAACTTTGCAGGCAGAGCTTAACAAAAAGAGAAAGCAGGCCGCCGAATTGGACAAGCAGATAGAGCGCATTATTGCTCAAGAAGCTGAAAGAAGAAGGTTGGAGCAGCAGAAAGCGTTAGCTGCAGCTAAAAGAGGAAAAACTGGAAGTGCCGAGGTGGAATCACTTGCGAAGGCAAAAGCGGAAACCAAAGGTGGTTTTGCAATGACAAAAGCTGAGTTGGCATTGTCATCTGATTTTTCAAGCAATAGAGGACGATTGCCCGTTCCGATTTCAGACAACAGATATTCGTTAGTGGGACGATTTGGACAGCAAAAACATGCCGATCTTAAATACGTAACGACACAAAGCAGTGGAATCGATTTGCAGACAACACCTGGAGCGGAGGCGAGAGCGGTCTTTAACGGAGTTGTTTCAAGGGTGTTTACCATACCGGGATCCAATCTTTCGGTAATTGTTAGACATGGTAATTACTTAACAGTCTATTCAAATTTATCAGAGGTATATGTGAAAGCAGGAGATAAAATCACTACTAAACAAAATCTTGGAAAGATATTTGTGGATGCAGATAAAAACAACCGCACAGTGCTTCACTTTCAATTATGGAAAGATACAGCTAAACAGAATCCCGAACCATGGCTGAATCTCTAAGGTCCTAACCTGCCAATTGCATGAGAGATGATCTTCCAACTGTTAGTGTCTCTATATAAGCGATTTTAATAGTTATATTTTGACTTTGTAATGAATTTGGTTTAAAGTTCATTTATTTGTTGATAGTCTTTTCCGATCAATAGCCCTAGTTTCTGCAGTTAATAGATAAAGATATATTAAATGAACGGAGGCCCGGAGTCTGTTATTTTGCTGCAAATACGCCTTGTTATTGATATACACCGCTTCTCGTGATTAATATATGTTAAACCCGTCTGTTTTACTCTGAATTGACCTCTTTTTTTTGACGAAATGTATGTGGAATTCGGTAAATGTTAATATATTTGCATCGTACATGTAGTGTAGTTTCCAAATCAATGGATTGAACTTCATCTCAATAACTCTATATTTAATTAGTAATCATGAACAGAAAACTTTACTTGCCATTGTTAATGGCTTTCGCCCTTGTATTTGTAGGGTGTAAAAAAATGGGACCCTTGTCTCCTGATTATTTCCAAACGACCCCTCAAGTACTTGAGGCAGTAGGTGGAAAAGTGCCCGTTACAATTAACGGTAAGTTCCCAGAAAAGTACTTCAATAAGAAGGCTATCGTTACTGTCACTCCGGTGTTGGTTTACGCGAGCGGTGAAACAGAGGCAGCTCCTTTCACTTATCAAGGGGAAAAAGTTAAAGGCAATAATCAAGCCATTAATTACAAAATGGGTGGTAATATCACAATGACCACATCATTCCCTTACAAACCTGAAATGAAAGTTTCAGCACTTTATTTGCGCCCTACAGTAACAGTAGGTAAGAAGTCGTATCAATTGCCTCAGATTAAAATTGCTGACGGTGTGATTGCTACTGCTGAGTTGGCTAATGGAAAGAACGCAGGCGGTAGTTATGCGTCAGATAAATTCCAACGCATTATCAGCGATCAAATGCAAGCTAACATCATGTTCTTGATCAACCAATCAATTCTTCGTCCTTCTGAAGTTAAAGCACAGTCGTTGGCTGATTTTAACAAAGGTGTAAAAGAATTGGAGCAAGAAAAGAACGAAAAAGGCTATACTCAAATCAAGGCGTTGGAAATTTCTTCTTATGCATCTCCTGATGGTGCTTTAGACTACAATACTAAATTAGCTGAAGCTCGTGAGAAAGTAACAGAAGGTTTCTGGAGCAAGGAAGTTCAAAAAATGGGACTTGACAAGACTATCAATTCAAACTTCACTCCAGAAGACTGGGATGGATTTAAAGAATTGGTTTCTAAGTCAAACATCCAAGACAAAGAGATGATTCTTCGCGTATTGTCAATGTACAATGATCCTGCTCAACGTGAAGCAGAAATCAAAAACATGTCGACAGTATTCAAAGTATTAGCTGAAGAAATCCTTCCTCAATTGCGTCGTTCTAAGTTGATCGCTGCTTATGAAGTGATTGGAAAAACAGACGAGGTGATTGCAAATTTGGCTAAAACTAGCCCCAAAGAATTGAATGTTGAGGAATTGTTGTATGCTGCTACATTGGTTAAGACATCTAACCGTGCTCAGTACCTGAAAGAAGTAGGAAGCATCTACAAATCAATCACTGAAATTTATCCTTCTTGCTATCGTGGTTTCAACAACCTTGGTACAGTTTACTTTGCTGAAGGTAACTATTCTGCCGCTGCGACTGCAGTTAAGAAAGCTGCTTCTTTGAATGCAAATTCACCTGAAGTAAACATGAATCTTGGATTGCTCGAACTTGTAAACGGTAATACTACTGCTGCTCAAACTTACTTCGGCAAAGCGGGTGGTGCTAAAGATGCTGGTGAAGCTCTTGGTACATTGTATATGATGCAAGGAGATTTCAACAAAGCGGTTAACGCATTTGGTTCTATCAAATCAAATAACGCAGCTGTTGCTCAAATCGTAACTCGTGACTACAACAAAGCTTCTGCAACATTGAATGCTATCGCACAACCATCAGGTTTGACTTCTTACCTGAAAGCAGTTGTTGCTGCTCGCACCAACAAAGAAGCTGATGTTATCAGCAACCTGAAAGACGCTGTTGCTCTTGATCCTTCATTGGCTAAAGAAGCAGCTACAGATATCGAGTTTGCTAAATACTTTGGCAACTCAAGTTTTACAGCTATTGCGAAATAAATTCGTTTACTAAATAGTATGCGGAGGGGAATACCTGTAAGGGTGTTCCCCTCTTTATTCTCTATCCTGCCTTGAATACACACCTTCTAAAACTATATCGTTATGTTGCTTCAATCTCGCCCAATTCAAATTATTGCCTTAATGGCCGGCTTGCTGTTTTCAGCATGCCAAACAGCTCCTCAAGAAGAATCCTTGTCGCAATACGTTGATCCTTTGATTGGAACGGCTCACTGTCGTTGGTTTCATATAGCGCCGGGATCTATGCCTTTTGGAATGGCAAAGCCGGGGCCATCAACGAATGGACATCTTGGAAATAGATCAGGATGGGAAGCCAGTGGTTATGACTACCGTGATACCTCCATTGAAGGATTCCCTTTGTATCATGAAAATCAAATCGGCGGAATTGTGTTAATGCCAACGAACGGTGAACTTAAAACAACTCCCGGTTCGTTGGATGATACAAATTCGGGATATCGCTCGAGTTTTAGTCATGACAATGAGATTGCACAGCCCGGATATTATAAAGTACGCCTTGATGATTATAGTATAGAGGCAGAGATGACAGCTACTAAAAGGGTCAGTTTCATGCGTTATACGTTTCCAAAGAGTGAACAGAGTCACGTTTTGTTTGATATAGGAAATCGTCAGGGCGAAAGTGGTCCGGTTCTTGATGCAGAAGTCTGGATAACTGATGATAATAGGGTTGAAGGTTGGGTACTGACGGAACCTTTATACATAAAGAAGTATCAACCGGGGGCCAATTTAACCATGTATTTTTCTGCGGAGATAGGTAAAAAACCAATTCAATTTGGAACCTTTATTCGTGACTCTATCGTCTCAAACTCGAATAAAACAAAAGGAATCGGCGCCGGACTTTATCTTACTTTTTCAACTGAAGAGAATGAATCCATTGATATTAAAATCGGACAATCATACACCTCTGTTGAAAATGCCAGAGAGAATATGCAAGCGGAGGCAGCAGGACTTTCATTTGATAAGGCTCGGGAACTGTGTCAGACTGAATGGGAGAGTTATTTAGGCAGAATACGTGTTGAAACAGCCAATAAAGCCGATAAAGTGAAATTTTACACAGGACTCTACCATGCCTTATTAGGTAGAGGGATTGCGAACGATGTAAACGGAGCCTATCCTAAGCACGATGGGACAGTGGGACAAATCGAAATGAAGGAGGGTCGGCCCATTCATTCGCTTTATAATACGGATGCCGTTTGGGGAGCTCAGTGGAATCTTCTTCAATTGTGGGCATTGGCATATCCTGATTATTTGTCTGATTATATTAGCAGTCACCTATTGGTATATAAGGACAGTGGATGGATGGGAGATGCGATTGCTTGTAGTCGTTATATTTCAGGTGTAGGAACCAATCTGATTCCACTCTTTATCGTTGGTGCATATCAGTGTGGAATTAGAGATTTTGATGTAGAACTGGGTTACGAAGCCTCTTTGAAGAATGAGATTGATGGAAATGATCGTCCATTTGGTGCGGGAAAAGTGGATACCAAAAAATTTGTGGAGTATGGTTATGTACCTCATCTTGATTCTCCGGGAAAAGGTGTTGCTGCTGAGGCGTACCAGTTTTCAGCCTCTCACACCTTGGAATATGCATATAGTTCATGGGCTGTAGCGCAGATGGCTAAGCAACTAGGGAAATCGGACGATTATGAAAAGCTGATTTACCTATCTAAAGCGTGGGAGCGAATCTACGATCCATCTCTTAATCTGGTCAGACCTCGCAAGGAGGATGGTAGTTTCATTGAGAATTTCGATCCGATGGCACCATGGAGAGGTTTTCAGGAAGGCAATGCGTATCAATATACCTTTTATATTCCTCACGCTATCCCCGAATTGGCTCAAAAAATGGGACAAGAGGTGTTAATACAACGGTTGGATAGTATATTCACCGTTGCACAGCAATCTATATTTAGCGGAGGCAAAGAGATTGATGCTTTTTCGGGAGTGAAGTTTGTATATAATCAAGGGAATCAGCCTTGTTTACATATTCCCTGGATCTTTAATGAGGTAGAACGTCCCTCACTTAGTCAGAAATGGGTTCGTTCAATCTTAAATGAGTTTTATGGAACCGATGGTATTCATGGCTATGGTTATGGACAGGATGAAGATCAGGGACAATTGGGAGCATGGTATGTCATCTCTTCTCTTGGATTGTTTGATGTAAAAGGTCTTACTGGGGAGAATCCCTCTTTCTCATTAGGAAGTACCCTGTTTGATAAAGTGACCATTCAATTGAATCCAACCTATTACGAGGGAAAACAATTTGTGATTGAAGCAAAAAATAATACCTCTGCAACTCCCTATGTTCAATCATTTAAGCTTAATGGAGAATCCATGAATGGAATCCGACTGCCTTTTTCAACATTAGTGAAAGGAGGAACGTTAGAGGTTCAAATGGGTAGTGCTCCCAAAGATACGTATTAGAAATAAATATAAGAAAGAGATAAAATGGAGTGGATGAGTAGAACCGAGCAGCTCTTCGGTTCGGAAAGCATGAAAGAGCTTTCCGAATCGCATGTATTAGTCGTGGGAGTAGGAGGAGTGGGTGCCTATGCCGTAGAGATGCTTGTTCGAGCAGGGATTGGAGCTATTACAATTGTAGATGGTGATGTAGTCAGTGCTTCGAATATTAACAGACAATTGGTAGCTTTGCATTCGACCATTGGGGAGAAAAAAATAGAAGTGATGGCAGAGCGGATTAGACAAATCAATCCGGAAATAAAACTAACATCTATGTGTTGTTTTCTCGAGGAGGAATCAATTAAGGAGTTAGTCGCTTCAACTAAATTCTCTTTTGTGGTGGATGCAATTGATACTCTTTCGCCTAAGGTTTCGCTTATTTTAGAGACTCTTCGACAGAATCTTCCTATAATCTCGTCAATGGGGGCTGGAGCTAAGAGCAACCCCACTCTCATTCGTTACGGAGATCTTTTTGAAACCTATCATTGTGCACTTGCAAAGGCTGTGCGTACACGATTAAAGAAAGAGGGATTCAGTGGAAAACTCCCGGTGGTTTTTTCTACCGAACCTCCTACAAGGGAAGCGATAATACGTACGGATAACGAGCGAAATAAAAAATCAACAGCGGGAACTGTCTCATATATGCCTGCAATGTTCGGTTGTATGTTGGCCGCTTATGTGATTAATGAATTGAGGGAAAGACGATCCTAATATGAATGTTGTAGTCATCGTATTTTCCTAATTGAACGATTAATACTTATGAATATGATATCTACACGACAAGTAATCAAAAGTTACGGATCATTGCAGGTGCTGAAAGGAATCGATATTGAGGTGGCTCCTTCTGAAATTGTTTCAATTGTTGGACCGAGTG
>JBKEBB010000312.1:0-10372 GCA_047972845.1 Bacteroidales bacterium | reverse complement strand
TTTCTTGATTTTTCCCATAACAAAAAAGTTTATTGAAACGAATTTCAATAAACTTCTCTGAAATCAAGTATGTACGGGTGTTTCAGCTACATTTCACCAACCATTTTTGGCATATATACCTGTAATACAAATATACCTTTTGACTCAAACGTATAGACGTTTTGATCAAAAGGTATATTCGTATTTACAGGGGGGTATTATCTTCGTTGTCTAACCGACGTTTCTCTCTTTTATTTTATTCAGCAAATGAAGTTAGTCTGGTAAGGTTCAGTGTACCGACCGAAGACCGAGAAAATTACATAACCACTCGCGAATAGGGTGGGAGGTTCATATCGCATTTCTCTCCCGAAAGATATTTGTAGTAGCCGGAAATGGCAATCATCGCCGCGTTGTCTGTGGTGTATCCGAATTTAGGGATGTAAATATTCCATCCGAATTGCTCCGCATGTTGCACGAATGATTCACGAAGAGCGGAGTTTGCCGACACACCTCCCGCGACAGCAATCTCATTAATGCCATACTCTTTGGCTGCTTTTCTGAGTTTAGCCATCAGAATTTCAATAATGGTATATTGAAGCGATGCGCACAAATCATTTTTATTCTCTTCTATAAACGATGGATTGTTTTTAAGTTCGTCCCTTAACAGATAGAGAAAAGAGGTCTTCAATCCACTGAAACTGTAGTTGTAATCGGGTATTTGAGGTTTGCTCAGTTGGAATCGTTTAGGGTCTCCTTCCTTGGACAGTTTATCGATTATTGGTCCACCCGGATAGGAAAGGCCCATTACTTTTGCACACTTGTCGAAAGCCTCTCCTGCCGCATCGTCGATTGTTTGTCCGATAATCTCCATTTGGTGATAATCTTTTACCAATACAATTTGAGAGTTTCCTCCTGAAACCAATAAGCATAGAAATGGGAATGACGGCGATTTGTGTTCTACCCCCTCTTCATGAATGAAGTGGGCGAGAATATGTGCTTGAAGGTGATTGACATCAATCAGCGGAATGTTGAGAGAAAGAGCAAGTCCTTTGGCAAAGGAGGTTCCTACTAAAAGCGATCCTAATAAACCGGGACCACGGGTAAACGCGATGGCCGAAAGCTCTTCCCGTTTTACATTAGTCCTTTTCAATGCCTCTTCAACAACCGGGATTATATTTAGCTGGTGAGCACGTGAGGCCAACTCAGGTACAACACCACCATACTTGGCGTGAACATCTTGATTGGCTATTACATTTGAAAGGAGAATGTTGTTGCGAAGTACTGCTGCTGAGGTGTCGTCGCACGAAGATTCTATACCTAAAATTAGAGTGTCCATTCTATAAAATATACAAAAGTAGAATGCAAAAGTAGTAAAGATTGTCGGTACTATCGTTGTTCTGTATTAACTTTGTATGCTTAATATATTATAATGGGACAGTTACAATTTTTGAGTCTAGCCAGTGGGAGTAGTGGAAACTGTTTCTATCTTGGCGATGACCACACAGGGATCATGATTGATGCCGGAATTCCCGTTAAGTCGATAAGAAAGGCTCTGAAAGACCACAATATACCGTTTGAACGACTTTCTGCTATATTTGTCACACATGATCATGCTGATCATATCCGATCAGTTGGTACGTTGGGAGAGGTCTATTATTTGCCTATTTATTCGACTGCGGCAATTCACGATGGAATCAATAAAAGCTATTCGGTAACCGAAAAACTATATTCGGCTAAGCGAATAATTACCAAGTATTCGACAATAACGCTAAATAGATTCAAAATTACGCCTTTTGAGGTTCCACATGATGGAACTGACAATGTGGGCTATTTAGTGGAGTATGACGATATGAAAATAGCCTTTGCCACTGATTTGGGACATATCTCTAAGACTGTATCCGATTATATTTCTCGTGCGAATTATCTGATCATTGAATCGAATTATGACGAAGAGATGCTCAGATGTGGGAATTACCCTCATTATTTGAAAGAGAGAATAAGGAGTGCCAATGGACATATGAGTAATAGAGGAACTGCCGAGTGGCTTGCGTCCAATTATCAAGATCATTTCAAACACATCTTTTTGTGTCATCTCAGTAAAGATAATAATCATCCCGAGTTAGCCTTTAAAACGGTAGAGAGCGCTCTTGCACAAAAAGGAATTTCGATAGGGATTGATGTAAGGCTGACCTCTCTAAGAAGAAATAATTGTTCCGATCTGATTGAATTCATCTGATGATAGACCACAACGTTATATCCAACAATAAAGTATCCTTCTTTACCCTTGGTTGTAAATTGAATTTCAGCGAAACCTCCACTATTGCGAAGCAACTGAGTGAAATTGGTTTTGTCAAGGCGAAAAAGGGAGAAGTTGCCGGTGTGTGTATTGTAAATACCTGTTCGGTGACCGAATTGGCCGATAAGAAGAGTCGCCAAGTTATCCGTAAGATTGCGAAAGAGAATCCCGGTGCGTATGTAATAGTGACGGGCTGCTATGCTCAACTTAGTCCTGAGGAGGTGTCTAAAATTCCCGATGTCGATTTGGTGTTGGGCAATGCTCAAAAACTTGATATTCCCCATTTCCTTGAACAACTCGATAGTGAACATCCATCACGAGTTGTCACAAGTAAAACGCAAGATATATCCGCATTCACTCCGTCGTGTTCGCAAGATGAACGAACACGCCTTTTCCTAAAAGTACAAGACGGATGTGATTACTACTGTTCGTATTGTACGATCCCCTTTGCCAGAGGACGTAGTAGGAACGGAGAGATTGAGAGTATATACAAGCAGGCCGAAGAGGCTGTTAAAGCTGGAGCTAAGGAGATTGTTTTGACCGGTGTAAATATTGGAGATTTTGGTAAATCAACCGGAGACACATTTCTTGATTTGATAAAGTCATTGGATAACATCAAAGGAGATGTCAGGATTCGGATTTCCTCAATTGAACCCAACCTGTTGACCGACGAAGTGATCTCTTTCATTGCATCGTCTCGTTGTTTTGTGCCTCATGTTCATCTTCCGCTTCAATCCGGATGCGATGAAGTGCTTCAACTGATGAAACGTCGATATGATACGTCGTTGTTCGCGGCTCGTATTAAGAGGATCAAAGAGGTAATGCCTGATGCTTTTATTGGGGTGGATGTCATTGTGGGTACCAGAGGCGAAACAGATGAGTATTTTGAAAAAACATACGACTTTCTATCCTCTTTACCGATCTCGCAATTGCATGTTTTCACTTATTCGGAACGTAGGGGAACGCAGGCTCTGAAGATCGACTATAAAGTATCGGCTATTGATAAGCAAAAAAGGAGTAAACGACTTCTTGAACTCTCGGATATCAAAACGAAGGAATTTTATTTGTCTCAAAAGGGGACATTAAGAACCGTATTGTTTGAACATACGGATCTGAGAACTTCTATTCACGGATTTACTGAAAATTACATCAAAGTCTCAGCTCCCTATGAGGAGAGTTATATAAACAACTTGATAGAGGTGCGGCTTAGCCATATGAATGAGACAGATCTAAGTTACGTGATCGAATAGACATTTTACACATGAAAACCAAGCTGAAATTCTCAGAAAAGATAGTTTACTATTTTCTGAATATATGGGTGAGGATAATTGGATTATTGCCATATACGCTGCTATACATCAAGTCGTCGGCTTGTTTTTATCTGCTCTACTACCTAATAGGTTATAGGAAGAAAGTTGTCAGAAAGAATCTTGTCAACTCGTTTCCAACTAAAACGGAATCGGAGATTATCTCGATTGAAAAGGAGTTTTATCGCCATCTATGCGATTGGTTTTTCGAAACAATGAAACTCGCTACGTTGAGTAAAACGGAGATGAAGAAAAGGATGGTATTTAAAAACCTGGATCTATTGTTCGAACTCCAAAAAAAAGGGAAATCGGGATTCGTGATGATGGGGCATTGCTGTAATTGGGAATATATGATCTCACTTCCCCTGTGGCATGAAGAGCATGGAGATATGCTCTACGGTCACGTATATAGGCCTCTTCATAATAAAGGGGTGGATCGATTCTTTTATGAATTGAGAGGAAAGTTCAGTTCTGAGAATATAGCCGATATTGAGTTGTTTAGAGAGGCTGTTCGTTTGAAGAATAACAAGAAACTATATACAATAGGGATTCTGGGAGACCAAATCCCTCGTGTGGAAGCTAAATACCATTGGATGGAGTTTCTTCATCAAGATACGGCAGTTTATACGGGAGCTATCAAGATTGCTCAGAAATTGGGCGGATATGTTCTTTATGCCGATCTTGTGAAAGTGAAAAGAGGATATTATGAGGTGAAACTTCATCTGTTGACTGATGATGCGACAACGACAAACGAATTCGAACTGACAGAGCAATATATGAAATGTTTGGAGCAGACATTGAATAATAATCCTTCTTACTATCTTTGGACTCATAATAGATGGAAAAGAAATCGTCGGGATTTTGAAGCCTTTCGATCGTAATAAGAATATATAAACAGATCAATGAAAAGCACAGCGGTTGTCATACTTAATTGGAACGGAAAAGGGTTGCTTGAGAAGTTCCTACCGTCGGTGGTACGTTATTCCTCCGAAGTGGCCGATGTGGTTGTTATTGACAATGGATCGACCGACGACTCTTGTTTGTTTGTACAATCCCATTATCCGATGATTACTCTTGTATCATTGGATCGAAACTATGGTTTTGCCGAGGGCTACAATCGTGGACTATCAACATTAAACTATACGTATGTGGTTTTACTCAATTCGGATGTTGAGGTGACGGAGAATTGGCTTTCGCCAATGATCAGTTATTTAGATTCACATCCGGAGGTGGTTGCAGCTCAACCCAAACTCTTAGACTATAAGAATCCAAGCCGCTTTGAGTATGCGGGAGCTTGCGGAGGATTTATTGATAAATTCGGTTATCCCTTTTGTAGAGGACGAATTTTGGATAACTTGGAATCGGATAAAGGACAGTACGACGGGGAGTCTCCAATTTTATGGGCATCTGGCGCCGCGTTGTTTATTCGTTTGGAAGAATACATTAAGGCGGGAGGATTGGATAGTACCTTCTTCGCTCATATGGAGGAGATTGATTTGTGTTGGAGGCTTGTTGCCCGAGGATGGATCATTGTTTCGATTCCGCAAAGTGTGGTATATCATGTTGGAGGAGCAACTCTATCTACCAGTAATCCGCAAAAGCTCTCTCTCAATTTTAGAAACAACTTGTTAATGCTATACAAGAATCTTCCTCGTAAGTTCTTTCTGAGGGTAATGATGGCACGTTACTTCTTGGATCTTCTTGCTGCGGTTCGTCTGTTTATTACGCTTCATCCGAGACAAAGTTTATCAGTGTTTCGTGCCCATTATGATTTCCTGCGCGTGAAAAAGCAGTATAAAGGAAAACAGAAAGAGAATTGGGAGAAAAGTAAGAATCTATATCATTCGCCCGTTTATCAGCATAGTATTCTGTTCAGCTACTATTTCAAAGGACATAAAACATTCGCCGAACTACCCTTCTGATTAATACCTCTGTTGATACTTGATGGGCAATAAATAATCAATAAGATGACAATAAAGGAGAGATACACCAAGGTGATAGAGTGGTTCCAGGAGTCAATGCCTATTGCAGAAACAGAGCTTCATTATAAGAATCCCTATCAACTTCTTGTCGCTGTGATTTTATCCGCTCAATGCACGGATAAGCGAGTAAATATGATTACCCCCTCTCTATTTGAAGAATATCCCGAACCTGAAGTAATGGCCGCGGCTACTACTGAGGCGGTGTTTGAGAAGATCAGATCGGTTTCCTATCCCAACAACAAAGCAAAACATCTGGTTGGAATGGCTAACGCATTGATGGAACGCTTCGGTGGAGAAGTTCCTTCCAATATGGAAGACCTTATTACATTGCCGGGAGTGGGGCGAAAGACGGCCAATGTAATTCGCGCTGTCATCTTTGATAAACCTGCGATGGCTGTCGATACACACGTGTTTAGGGTTTCAAATCGGATAGGATTGACCAATAATTCCAAAACACCCCTGGAAACAGAGCGAACCCTTGTGAAATACATACCGGAAGAGTTGATTCCGAAAGCCCATCATTGGTTAATACTTCATGGAAGGTATGTCTGCCTCGCGCGGAAGCCCAAATGTGAATCGTGCGGATTAACCTCTTATTGCAAATATTTCAACCGCAAAAGAGAAAAGTAACCAAGGAGTGTTATTTTCCTCCGTTCTCCTTTTCTTCAATTCGCGGAATGATATATGCGGTGTAAAGTTGAAGAATAGAGGCGATAGTGAGACACAAGACCCACTCGTTCATATTTTTGAACATCAAGTATGATGCTCCTATAAGTAGAATACCCACGAGTGAATCAATTCGATAGAGTCGTTTTAATCTGAAGTTACTTCCTTGATAACGGGTGTTCAACTTCGCGATTGCTATTCCGGCGGCAGCAACTGCAAAAACGTAGTTGGCGTATTCAAACTGAATGATCTTTCCAACCAAAGAAACCAACAGCACAACGGCTGAAATCTGAAAAAGGTATTTAAGCATAGGTCTATTTTACTATAAAGATATCTTCATCTTTGCGCTTCATTCGGTACTGTTCCCGCGCAAATTTCTCAAGGCTTGCAGCATCTGTATCAAGTTCGTCCAGTTGTTTTTTGCTTCCTTCAATTTGTTTTTCATAATATTGGAACTCCTTTTCCAGCTTGGAAAGAGTGGCGATATTCTTGTATCTGCGAATGACGTTGTATTCATCAAAAAAGACAATCATCACGAAAAACACCACAAGAGTAATCACATACTTGTTTAGTTTTGATGACACATACCAAACGTTGCTGAGGATCTTTTTTATTCTATCATTCATAATCATCTACAAATCGAATTGTTCTGCAAACTTACCTAAAATAGATGAAATAACTCGATTTCATCGAAAAAAATAGACTTTTCATCCCTATTCAAGGAGTGAAGGGAGGTTGTGAAGGTTATATGTGGCTCTTTTGTCTTTTCAAAATTCTGATTAATTCCTATCTTTGGTCTTTATAAAGAAAATACTGACCATGCGGAGACTGATCCTATTACTACATACCATTCTATTATTCCCATTCGTCCTTTCCTCTATCGGTACCGATCCAAACGTATTGCGTAATTTCTCCCGAAAAGCGGATCTTGACAAATGGGTCGATTCGATTTTTACTTTACTCACTCCCGCCGAGAGAATAGGACAACTCTTTATGCCTATCGTAGAGTTGAGTAAAACGGAGTCAGCCAAACGTCGCTTCAATCTGTTGTTGGATGAGAGCAAGGTAGGAGGATTTCTCTTTCATAAGGGAACCGCTGCGAGGCAGGCAGAGTTGACAAATCTGGCTCAATCCCGATCAAAGGTTCCACTCCTTATAGCCTTAGATGGTGAGTGGGGATTGTCTATGCGATTAGAGGAGACCACTCGTTTTCCCCGTAATATTGCTTTGGGTGCCATCAACAAAGATTCATTGTTATATCTCTATGGTAAAGAAGTTGCCCGTCAGTGTAAAGTCATGGGTATTCATATCAACTTCGCGCCGGTATTGGATGTGAACTCCAATCCAAACAATCCCATAATCGGGACTCGTTCGTTCGGAGAGGATGTGAATAGAGTGATTCAATCAGGTATCGCTTATTCTAAAGGTCTTGAAGATGGGGGAGTATTGTCAGTCGCAAAGCATTTTCCCGGACATGGAGACACCTTTGATGACTCGCATAAAACACTCCCGTCTGTGTTACATAGTAGGGAACGGTTGAATCAGATTGAGTTGCTACCATTCAACGAATATATTAAAAGTGGGTTGGGGGGAGTTTTGACCGCACACCTTTTTGTTCCTTCCTTGGAGGAGAAACAGATCGCATCGTCCCTCTCTCCACTTGTGGTGACAGATCTTCTTCAAACCGAGATGGGCTTTAATGGATTGATTTTTACGGATGCGCTCGCGATGAAAGGAGCCAATACCACAGGAAGTGTGGCGTTGGAGGCGTTGAAGGCGGGCAACGATGTGTTGTTGGGAACCAGTTGGGTCAAACCGGAAATAGATTCCATTCTGAAAGCTGCTGAGAATGGAGAGATCAGTTGGGATATCATCAATGAGAAATGTAAAAAGATCCTTGCCTATAAATACATACTGGGAGCATCGCGTCCTAAGAAGATTGATACAAAAGGGTTATCTGCACGTTTAAATACCAGGCATGCCAATCAACTGAATGAGAAGTTGACTGCCTCTTCGCTGACCCTCTTCGAAAATAAGAACGGAGCCATTCCACTAACCAATCTGGAGAATTATAAGATGGCCTCCTTATCTATCGGCCCATCACTTAAAGGATCCACTATTTTTCAAAAACAATTGCAACAATACAACAGAGTAGATCCTTTTTGGATTCAGACTCCTGCCAAGGAGCAACAGATAACTGATCTAATACGCCAATTATCCACATACAATTGTGTGTTGATCGGGATTCATTCTATTCGATCACTCCCATGGAAACTATTACGGGAACTATCGGATAAAACGAAGGTGGTTTATACTTTCTTCATTTCTCCGTTTAATATTCCTTCCGAATTGATTCAATTTACCTCTCAATCATCCGCTGCCTTATTGGCATTTGAAGACACTCCATTGGCTCAAGAGAAGTCGGCGCAAGCTCTTTTTGGAGGAATTGAAATATCGGGTACATTGCCCGTTGATATCGGACATTGGAAAGTGGGTGTAGGTTTTAGTACCACTAAAATAAGAGTAGGATTTGCCTCTCCTGATCAGGTAGGATTATCTGAGTCCGGGTTAAACCGTATTGATAGCGTTGTTCAATCGGCCATTAAGGAGAAGGCATTTCCCGGATGCCAAGTGTTGGTGGCAAAAGACGGATGGATAGTGTATAACCGTTCTTTCGGTTTCTTCGATTATGCCTCTACCCATCGTGTAGAGGAGTCTGATCTCTACGACCTCGCTTCATTGACCAAAGCTACAGCAACACTCCCGGCTGTCATGTGGTGTTTCGAACGTAAACTAATCTCCTTCGAAGATAAATTGTCCAAATATTTCCCGGAGTTTGTCGGAACAAATAAGGCCAATATCACCATACGTGAGTTGCTGTTTCACGAATCAGGATTACGACATATTGGTGGAGTAAGCAACTTTTTGATAGACAATGAGAGTGTTGAGGGGAGAGTTTACTCAGCTGTAAGAACTGCCAAACATAGGATACAATTAGACCAGCGACTGTGGGCCAATGGAAATGTAAAATTACGACAAGAGATGGTTTCTCCTACCAGAAGTATCCACTTCACCCTTCAGGCGGGAGATCGGTTTTATGTACATAATTCGATTGTTGATTCGATCATGAAGTCAGTATTGGAAAGCAACATCAATCCTTCCAAACGGTATCTTTATACCGATATAAATTTCATTTTATTGAAAATGATTGTTGAAAAGGTATCTTCAAAACCGATGGATGAGTTAGTTGAAAACGAGGTGTATCGAAGGATCGGAGCCAATAACTTATTGTTTCATCCGCTCCGTTATTATTCCAAAACCGCCATTGCTCCTACTGAGAATGATGAATTTATCCGTCGGCAAATGCTGATCGGATACGTACATGACGAGATTGCGGCTTTTATGGGAGGTGTGGGCGGTCATGCCGGACTGTTTGGAAACGCGTTGGATGTTGCCAAGTTGTCGGAATGTTATTTGAATGACGGGAAATATGGGGGAGAACAGATCTTTGCCCCAGAGGTTGCCCGTCTTTTTACGCAATCAAAAAGTAGAAAAAGCAGAAGAGGATTAGGTTTTGACAAACCCGATCCCAATCCATCCATCGGATCAACCAGTAAGTATGCACCTCAATCGACCTTTGGTCATACCGGATTTACCGGAACCAGTTTTTGGATTGATCCGAAGAATAAACTCACGTATGTATTTATATCCAACCGGGTATATCCCAAACGGTGGAATAAAAAGATCTCTTCACTGGATGTTCGTACCAAGATTCACGATATCATTTACGAATCGCTTATCACTCCTTAATTCGTTTCTTGAAGCAACTCCTGTAGCATAAGAAGAGCGGTCTGAGCAGTTCTTACAATGTTGTTTTCCCGTATTCGTCCAAACTGTTTACGTTCAACTTTCAGTTTGTTGTTCACCATCACTGCAATCCACACCGTTCCGATTGGCTTTTCTTGTGTTCCTCCTGTAGGACCGGCAATACCTGTAGTTGCAATCGCACACTCAGTATTGAATTTTCTTTGCGCGTTTTTCACCATTTCAACGGCTGTTTCCTCACTTACCGCTCCATAGGATTGAATAGTTTCCTCCTTTACTTCGAGAAGAGATTGTTTAATCTCATTGGAGTAGGCCAC
>JBKEBB010000298.1:0-9639 GCA_047972845.1 Bacteroidales bacterium | reverse complement strand
CGTATCCCGTCGTTCGACTAACTATTTATTCGAACGACGGTAAACGTAGATCAAAGCTCCTGACACTAAACAATCCCTCCTTGCGCTGATCCACACTGCCTTGATTATATATGAAAAAGCGTCTTTTACTCGATATGGACGGGGTCAGTGCCGATGTGTATGCGCAATACATCCGTCTCGAATACAACCACTCCGGTGTGTTGTACACCCCCGATATGTTCAACGGCAAACTCGAGGCGGAGATCATCCCCAACTGTATAAAACACGTCACCTCGGAAGGTTTCTTCCGCACAGCACCTGTCATGGAAGGGAGTATTGAAGGAGTAAGTCTTCTCAACGATCGCTACCAGCTATATATCGTCTCTTCAGCCACCGAATACCCCAAAAGTCTTCCCGAGAAACAGGCATGGTTGAATGAGTATTTTCCCTTTATCTCTTGGCGACAGATGGTCTTTTGTGGAGACAAATCGGTAGTCAGCGGCGACATTATGGTGGACGATCATCCCAAAAACCTCGACTACTTTTCGGGGCGACGCATTCTCTTCACTCAGCCCCACAACATCTTTCTCGACAAACCCGACTGCGAACGTGTCGATCATTGGGCTCAACTCAAAGAACTTCTCCTATTATAATATACGTTTGAGCAACTATACCTGAACCACCATGAAAACCTCTCTGCTTCTTCTCTTCTGCGCCGCTGGCATGCTGTATACCGAAGCGGCTGAAATACGTATCAAGATTGAGAAACAATACCTCAACCTTCCCATCTCGCATCAATCCGAACGAAAGAAGATCCACTTTATAGCCGAAGGACTCAACGAAGAGGCCAACGACATCCGATTGGCGGAAGGCTCTATCGACTATTGGGTATTTCGTGATTTCTCTGCGTTGAAAGGAAAATACCTCACCATTCGATTCGATGGCAACACCGAGGGGTTATCTCGAATGTATCAATCCGACCAAATTGCCGGAGCCGACTCGCTTTATAAAGAGACCAACCGTCCGCAAATCCATTTCACCTCCAAACGGGGGTGGATGAACGATCCGAACGGGTTGCTGTATGCCAACGGCGAATATCATCTCTATTTTCAACACAATCCCTACGAACGCGAATGGGGTAATATGCACTGGGGACATGCGGTCAGTCGCGATTTGGTACATTGGGAAGAACTCCCCATCGCGCTATATCCTGATTCTCTCGGCACTATGTTCTCCGGATCCGCTGTAATGGATTATCACAACACCGCCGGATTCAACCGCGATGGAAAAACTGCCTTGGTGGCCATCTACACAGCGGATGGAGCACGCGGACAAACCCAATGCATCGCCTATAGTCTCGACCACGGTCGTACATTCAACAAATACCATGTCAACCCCGTCATCGATTCGGGGAAAGAGTGGAACAGCCGTGATACCCGCGACCCCAAGGTCTTCTGGCACAAACCCTCACAGCATTGGGTGATGGTCCTCAACGAGCGTGACGGACACAGCATCTACACCTCGTCGGATCTGAAAAATTGGCAATACCAAAGTCACACCCAAGGATTCTGGGAGTGTCCCGAACTGTTTGAACTCCCTGTCGATGGAAAAGCCGACAATACACGCTGGGTGATGTATGGCGCATCGGGCACCTATATGATCGGCTCCTTCGATGGCAAACAATTCACCCCAGAAGCAGGGAAATTCTATTTTCAGAAAGGAAACATCTATGCCACGCAAACCATCACCGATGCTCCCGATGCCCGTCGTATCCAGATCGGATGGGGCTCTGTCCACCACGAAGGCATGCCGTTCAAAAGCATGATGACTATCCCTGTTGAACTCACCCTTCGCACCACCCCCCAGGGCATCCGACTCTTCAGTCTTCCGATAAAGGAGTTTGACATCCTCAAGAAAAACACGATCAGTCATACAAACCTCACCGCCGACGAGGCAAACAAACTCCTAAAAACATTTCCCACTAACGAGCCTCTCTATCTCAAGTGTACGATCGAAGCTCACGAAGCCACCGGCATCGGACTCAACATCAACGGACGAAATCTCCTCGGATACGACCTCAATCACAACACCATCAACGGGATTCCATACTCGCCTGCCGACTTCACCTCCAAACAGATCACTGTTGAGCTATACATAGATCGCACCACCGCCGAAGTCTTTATTGATCAGGGTGCACTCAGTCTTACTCTGCAACGCGACCTGCCAAGAGAGAACAACTCCGGACTCTCTTTCTACGGCAATAAATTGACAATTCACCACTTGGAAATAGCTCCGCTGAAATCCATATGGTGATTACTACGCCTCGATTTCTTCACCGATACACCCCGATTTCATCGATTTATATCCGGTACTGATCGATAATTTGCCTAATATTCAACTTCAATCGCTTTTCGGAGGAGAGAGCAGCCCATATCTTTGCCACCGTTAATTCACCTAATAAATAAACGGAAATGAAACAACATTCTTCTATTCAGCCAAACCCCTCGGGAAAATTCCTGATCGCGGTACTTTTAATTTTTGCAGGTGTCCTTATGTTTGCTCGCAACATGGGATGGATACATGGGGCTATATTCGATTTCATCGTTTCATGGCAATCTCTTCTAATCGTACTTGGCCTTTATTTTTTGGCTCGTCGAAACCGCGTTGCAGGTATAGCAATACTTGTTACCGGAATTTATTTCATACTCATTAAGTTATATTGTTTACCTGCATACAGCCGCGAAATGGTATGGCCGGTTGCACTCATCGCAGTCGGTATTGCCTTTTTATTTAAGGCGAAACGAAAGAGCGACTACTTTCGCTCCATTCATTCCAATGAAACGTGTGGATCGTTCGATTCAAAAATCGAAGGAGATGAGAGCCGTGGATGCCACACCGCCGACGGATTCTTGAATTCCAACAACGTATTTGGGGGCGTTCGACATGTCGTTCTCGACGAAGTATTCAAGGGTGCTAAGATCCGCAACTCGTTTGGCGGTACAACCATCGATCTGCGCCACACCCATATTGAAAAAGGAGAAACCATCATCGACATCGAGTGCAACTGGGGAGGCGTCGAACTCTACATCCCTTCCGATTGGAAAGTGATCAACCAATGCAGTCCATTTTTCGGAGGCTGCGACGACAAACGATGGCAAGCAGCCATCACTGATCCTGAGCGAATCTTAATTATTCGTGGAAGTATCACATTCGGTGGACTCGAAATACGTGACTAAACAATGAAGGCGCATCCCATCACCGATCATCCTTATCGTTGGATTCCACTTCTGGTGGCATTGCCCTTAGTGGCAATCCTCCAGACTCTGTTGGTGCGAAGCTATCTCCATACGGAATGGCTTCCCGCACTGATCGACGGAATCACAACGATTGGATGGTTCGCCATACTTGCCTATCTCATCTGGTTTATTGTCGGATTTGTAACCCTTGCCCATACCGATCTGATTGCAGGCTTCTCCGCCATAATCCTCTGGCTGTCTGTCAGTTTCATTGTTCACGATATCCTCAACCACTCCCTCCAACTTCACTACCCTACTTTTGCCCTTACCCTCCCATTCCGACTGTTGTTTGCTGTCCCCACCTTTAGTGCCGTCATTCTCGGCTATCGACTCATCATAGCTCACGAGGCTCTCACCACTGAAAGAGAATATTCTGAACAGGAGAACGACACAACCGACAATCAACTGTCCGACGATCGAATCGACCGAATTACCGTAAAAGATGGCGCACGAATCCACCTGATCAAGACAGAAGAGATCATCTATATCCAAGCATGTGGTGACTATGTTACACTCATCACCCCCTCCGGACAATTTATTAAGGAGTTCACGATGAAACACCTGGCTTCTCACCTGCCATCAGACGATTTCATTCGTATCCACAGATCCGCCATCGTCAATGTAACCTATATCTCCCGTATAGAGCTTTTCGGCAAAGAGAGCTACCAATTGTTCTTAAAAAACGGCCACACCCTTCGAGTAAGTCTTTCGGGTTACCGCATGCTGAAAGAGCGACTCCATCTCTAGTCTCTCCACTTTTCACTCATCATTCTTTATTACAGGAGCGGAATGAACTTCAGTCTGTAGCAGTTTATTCCACTTTCCCTCAAAAAAAATATAAAAAATGGATTCGACCTATTGGTGGATTGAAAATTACCACTAACTTTGTCGCTCAAAGTACTTTCAATATGAAAAGAGAAAAAGATTACGCAAGCGATATCGCTGAAATCCGCGCCATGATGGAGCGATCATCCAAATACCTTTCCCTCTCGGGATGGGCCGGCATACTGGCCGGAATTTACGCGTTGGTCACCGCCTACATCCTTCACGTACTGCTCAAATTTGCTCCTACAGGTGCTATCTACCACTTCAACGAGTCCACCTCGCACGATTTGAGTCAGGTCATACTGCTGGCATTAGCACTCTTGTTTCTTTCCATTGCCACCGCCATCGTACTCTCGTGGAAAAGATCGATCAAACGAAACGAAAAAAACTGGAATCCCACCTCCCGCCGGTTGGTGATCGGAATGGCCTTGCCTCTGCTGAGTGGAGGAGCGTTATGCGTCATATTCACCTATCTCCAATTGATCGGACTGCTCCCCGCCCTTACCCTGATCTTTTATGGACTGTCTCTTTTCAGCGCGGGTAACTTCACCTACCGTGAAGTACGAACCTTAGGCATCCTTCATATCCTATTGGGTCTGTGCGCTGCCATACTGATCCCCTTCTCACTTCTCTTTTGGGCTTCGGGATTCGGACTACTTCATATTATTTACGGCCTATATATCCACCTTAAACACGAACGGTGAAAATCTTAATCAACGAACTGAATAAAGCGTTTGAAAGTCGCGTCAGGCTTGGAATCATGTCGGTGTTAGCAGTAAACGACACCCTCGATTTCAACTCGCTAAAGGAGTACTTGCAAGTGACCGACGGAAATCTTGCCAGTCATCTCAAAGCGTTGGAAAAGGAGGAGTATATAGCTGTTGAGAAATCGTTTATCGACAAAAAACCCAATACCCGCTACTCCATCACCCCCCTCGGAAAGAGGGCATTCAACGATCACCTAGCTGCCTTAGAAGGATTGATTCAATCACAGAGATAAGAATAGTATAAACAAACCCAGCTCCTTTTTTTATACATACACACTTTGAAATACAAAGAACTTTCACATCTGAGAATAGAAACGAATAATATTCACAATCGTATCAACAACTAACTCTTTGAGTCATGCAAGAAGAAATCAAAAACAACCTGAGCAACCCGAGTCAGCTTGAGCAGCTCTACCGCGACAACAAATCCTCCTTTAAGAAGGCGTTCTCCCAGCTTTACCCCGAGATCAGCGACCATCTCACGGCACAAGTATGGCACGAACGACTACGTCACGAATCGTCCGACATCTCTTGGGGCAACAAGTCCGAGTTGATTGTCGTAATCCTGCTATCCCTCTTGGGAGGGTTCATCGCACAGATCCCCAATTTTTTCAATGTCAGCGAAGATTTCTTTTATCCTCGCAACATCACCTTCGTTGTCTTCCCCATGCTCACCCTTTATTTCGCATGGAAGCAATCCTTTTCACTGAAAAAGAGCCTCATTCTACTGGGAGTATTCTTACTCTCTGCTCTCTATATCAACCTACTTCCTAACAACAGCGATAGCCACACCCTCATGTTGGCTTCCATTCACTTGCCTCTCTTCTTGTGGACGGTCGTTGGCTACTCCTTTACCGGATCAGAGTATGGCAATCTGCAAAAACGCACCTCCTTTCTGAGATACAACGGAGATTTAATCGTTCTTTCCGCCGTGATCGTGATAGCGATCATGATTCTGTTTGCCATTACAAAAGGGCTTTTCAGTTTGATAAATATCCCTATTGAAAAGTTCTATTTTGACAACATCGTCATCTGGGAATTGGCCTCCGCTCCTATTGTGGCCACTTACCTCATTCAAACCAATCCGCAACTGGTAAAGAATGTTTCCCCCATCATCGCAAAGGTGTTCACGCCAGTGGTCATGCTTACGGTGATTGCCTATCTCATCGCCATTGTATATACAGGAAAAGACCCCTACAACGACCGCGAGTTTCTCATTCTTATCAACTTCTTGCTGATCGGTGTAATGGCCATTATTCTCTTTTCCGTTTCCGAAACCTCTAAAAACAACAGCGGACGCTTCTCGTTCCTGATGTTGTTTATCCTCTCCTCGGTCACCGTCATCATCAACGGCATCGCCCTTTCAGCCATCTTGTTCCGACTTTTCGAATGGGGCATCACCCCCAACCGTCTCGCTGTAGTGGGTAGCAACATGCTTATATTGATCAATCTGTTGATGGTCACATACCGATTGTTCATCTCCCTTCGCGACGACTCACAACGAGCCTCCGTCGAAAACTCCATCGCCTCTTTCCTTCCCATCTACAGTGGCTGGGCACTGATCGTGGCGGTACTCTTTCCCGTGGCGTTCCGTTTTATCTAGTCGAAACGCATCACCCTCAATGAACAGTTTCACCATATAGAATCGTACGTTTGTCACAATAGTAAGGAGCAAGCAGGCCAACACATCAGCCTGCTTGTTCCTTTTTTTGCACACCCACCCCATAGACTATTCTCAGACATCTTCCTTCACAATAAACGTGCCAGACAGGCTTAATCTGCATTAATGACTCCCTACTTTTCAATCGAATTTTATTTCATGTCATATTCATAAAAAAAGAGAGAATTCAAGCCTAATAAATGATAATTTTAGCGTACATTTGGAACATTCAAATCTATTTTCCTATCTATAATTTTATAAAGAAAAAGACCTTTATTTTGCTGATTCACAATAACCCAAATAATATAGACTTGTTATGAAAAAGTTTTTCTCCCCACTCTCTCTGTTGGTATTAATACCAGTACTCCTATTCGCTCTTTCCGCTTGTAAGAACGAAAAGAAAACAATCTTCGACGCGTTAGCCACCGACAGCAACACAAGAGACCTCATTGTCGTAATCAGCGACCTCCATCTTGGTGCGGATCTCCAATATGCCGAGATCAACAACAACCGAAAGCCGCTTGCCGCGTTTCTCGAGCAGATCAGACTTTCCGGTTGCGTAAAGGAGCTTGTCATAAACGGCGATTTTATCGACGAATGGTATATCCCCTCAACCACCAACACCTACAACGGCAAAGATCAAGCTGACTTCGCGCAGCGGATAGTTGATACCAATAAAGAGGTCTTCGATCAATTAAAGCAGATCATCCAAGAACAGAAAGTCCTCGTTACCCACGTTCCCGGCAATCATGATTTGGCCATCACAGAGTCAACCATCCAGCACATCCTTCCCGGGATCAATCAAGCCCGTGATACAAAAGGATTAGGCACCTACTCGCCTGTCGATCATCCCGAGATTGCCATCGAACATGGCCACCGATACAATATCATGTGTGCCCCTGATCCTCTCTCGAATCAAGACATCGCCCCCGGTACCATTCTTCCCACCGGCTATTTCCTCACCCGCATTGCCGCCCTCCATCTGACTCAAGGATGTAAACAGAACACCGATACCATCCCCTCCATCCTACTCAAACCCGAAGCAGACCCCAATCAGGCCTTCCTGTATGGGTACTGGAAACTCTGGTCATGGTGGATCAATAAGTTCCCAACAGAAAACTCCTTTGCCGAAAAGACCATCGTTACCCACGTGGATGGATTCACCGACACCATTTCGATAAAAGATCTTCGTCCATACCAAGAAACCCAAGGAGGAGATATTCAGGTAAAACTCTTCAACGGTGTTCAAGACAATTGGGCAAACAGATCTACACTCAACCATGTCCCCGTTCCCATCTCTCTGCACGACGCGATTGAATTTGCCGCCTCTGCGGTCGGTACCGATACCATGGCCGTTGTACAATACTTCGCAAATCCGATCTCCACGAAACGAATTGTGGTCTTTGGCCATACCCACGAAGCGAAACTGACCGAATACACCACCCACAACGGACAAAAAGCCATTTATGCAAACTCCGGCACATGGATAGATCACAACAAAGATGGAAACACTTTAATGGACTTTGTCGTTATCACCCCACAAAACAGCAGCGATGCCCATTCAACCACACGTGTTGCTCTCTATAACTTCATGAACGAGGTGGTCACCGAAACAGCCAAAGACTCACTGAGATTGTAGTGAAGGGGAATCGCTGAATCGTGTAATCGTTTAGGAGATTGTTGATTCGCTAAGTTGTTCATTCGTTGAGGCGTAAAAATGTGGAATCGTTTAATCGGGGAATCGTTTAAAATGGTACGATCTAAGTAGAGACGATTGATCGATCGTCTGAAAGGAAAAACGGGCAACCGTTTAGTAAGAAATAGTGAGAGGAGAAATTCGGGTGACGGGCGAAGACGGGGAATCGCTTAATTGCGGGAAAACGGATCAGCCTCGAAGAGGCGATGACTATAAATAACCCCATACGTATACGTATGGGGTTATACAACAAAAACAACTCAGCTTCGAAGATGCCGCACTAAAATCTTTACTCGTTACCCATAACATGTATTCACCATTCACCATGACAAACAAGAAATTACTATTACTGGCAGTAACTATCTTACTAAGTGTACATTCTTTCTCGCAGAAAAGATTTATTTCAATTGATAGTACTAACATTTGGATCAATACGATCGGGATTGAAAACCGGAAAGAGGGGCAACCTATTGTTGTTTTTGAGAGTGGACATGGCACTCCGATGGGACATTGGGACAAGATCTTGAACGGTGTCTCCCAATTAGCACCCCTGATCACCTATGACAGACCCGGCATTGGAGAGTCTGAACCTGACAAAGAAATGCCAACGATTAAAAACGTATCGGATAAGTTAATCAAGATACTAAAGCACCTTGACATCGCTCCACCCTATATTCTTGTCGGACATTCATTAGGGGGACTCTATGTTCGTGGATTTGCGGTCTATTATCCTGAACTCTTAGCCGGATTAGTCATCATTGATCCTGCCGACTTCACAGAAGACAAAATCAGTCGAAGGGCCTATTACGAAGAGGTTGGTTTGAGCAAGGAAAAGGTAGATGCGATGATGCAAGCCATTTATTATGGGCCTCCTAATTTAAACATTCCCAAATCAATTCAAGAAGAAAGCCAGATATTGGGCGAACTTCGCGAAACCGAATTTAAGGAGAAAAAACAATCCCCCATTCCCAAACATATCCCTGTTCATATAATTACCGGAGGGCGATTTGATCTACCCGAAAGAATGCGTTCAAAGGAGTTTGACGAAGAGGCGGTGTTTAGAATTAAGATGAGAAACCGGGTTGCACGATGGATAGATGTAATACAATCGGTCGACAAAGGAATGTTCTTTTATAGCGGAGACGCCGGCCACTTTGTTCATTACGACGACCCCGAACTGGTAATCTCCAGCATCCGAATCATCTTACAGGATTATGCATTGTCAATAGAGAAAGGGAAGAAGTGAGGAGAGATTTGTGTGATGTGTAACGGGTAACGGGTGACGGGTTTTTGCCTCTTAATGCCTGAATGGCGTTGACCGTTTTGTTACTTATTTTGACTTTCTTCTTTGTATTGAATATAACAACAATGAGGATGATGATGTGCCATTGTTGATTACGGGTAATAACTTTTAGC
>JBKEBB010000294.1:0-6849 GCA_047972845.1 Bacteroidales bacterium | reverse complement strand
ATCCGCAGAACGGAAGCATCGCACACGGGTCACGACGAACACCTGCTTTCAAACCGATAGCGGCGGCAGTTACTTCAGATCCTACGATTGATCCCATGAATACACCATGGTTCCAGCTTGTAGCTTCGTGGCAGAGAGGAACAGTAGAAGGACGACGTCCACCGAACAAGATAGCCGCGATGGGTACTCCGGCAGGATCTTCCCATGCTGCATCGATAGCAGGACATTGGTTGGCAGGAGCGGTAAAACGGGCGTTAGCGTGTGCTACAGGCTCTGTTGATGTTGGATCGTACACTTCACCTTTCCAAGTGATAGTTCCTGCTGGGCAGTCATGACCGATTCCTTCCCACCATACATCACCGTCAGGAGTCAATCCTACGTTAGTGAAGATAGTGTTTTTAGCTGCAGAAATCATCGCGTTAGGGTTAGTGTCCATTGAAGTCATAGGAGCTACACCGAAGAAACCTGCTTCAGGATTGATAGCATACAAGCGGCCGTCAGCACCGTATTTCATCCAAGCGATATCATCACCTACTGTTTCAACTTTCCATCCTGGAATAGTTGGGATCAACATGGCCAAGTTAGTCTTACCACAAGCTGATGGGAATGCGGCAGCGATGTATTTTTTCTCGCCGGTAGCTTCTTTGGTGATTCCAAGAATCAACATGTGCTCAGCCAACCAACCTTCGTCTTTCGCCATTTTAGAAGCGATACGAAGTGCGAAACATTTCTTACCAAGAAGCGCGTTACCGCCGTAACCTGAACCGTATGACCAGATTTCGTATGTATCAGGGAAGTGTACAATGTATTTTTCTTCGATTGGAGCGCAAGGCCAGCTCTTGTCAACTTCACCTTCTGCAAGCGGTTTGCCTACTGAGTGAACGCAAGGGATGAAACGTCCGTTTTCGCCAAGCTGATTGAATACAGCTTTACCGATACGGGCCATGATACGCATGTTGATTACAACGTATGCAGAGTCAGTGATCTCAACACCGATATGAGCGATGTCTGAACCAATAGGGCCCATTGAGTAAGCGATCACATACATTGTGCGGCCTTTCATGCAACCGGTATATTTTTCTGTCATGATGGCGCGCATCTTCTCAGGATCTTCCCAGTTGTTGGTAGGACCGGCCTCTTCTTTTGTTTTTGAACAAATATAGGTGCGGTTTTCAACGCGGGCCACATCTGAAGGGTCTGAAGTAAAGTAGTAAGAACCCGGACGTTTTTCTTCGTTCAGCTTAACAGCCAATCCTGCTTCTACGTATGCATCAAGCAACGCTTGATTTTCTGCTTCTGAACCGTCGCAATAAACGATCTCTTTGGGTTGGCAAATAGCTGCCCACTCATTTACCCAATTGATCAACTGTTTGTGGTTGGTCAATTCTTGATTAGTAATCTTCATGATGATAATAAATTAAATGGTAAATAAAATATTATGTTGTTGTTTTGTTCTCTTTAAGATCGTAAAAACCCTATTTTGAGCACTGCAAATATAGTTAAAAATAAGATGCTAATTAACTGAACAAATTATTTTATAATTCAATAACTAAAATGATTATTGTTTGTAATCTCCACGTGACATTCGGCCTATTTTGAGGCTCCTATTTCCCTATTTTTCATTCTATTTCTTGATGAAAAATACCATTTATCTATCTATAGATCTATCTCTTCTGTCTCACAATCCATCGTTTTTTTTGTATCAAACTGGGTTGGTTTGGGGGGGTCGATTTCTTGATTCGTTAGTAGGAACTGATCTATATTAATATTTCATTTCAGATGTCGTAAACAAAAAAAGCAGCAGGCAATTGGCCTGCTGCTTCATCAATCTTACAATAATGAAAACCCGGAATTAAAAACTATATGAGATACCCAATGATGGGGTAAACGCTTTTGCCAGGTAGTGTGCGCTGAAAGGAGGTGTATTAGGTCCGGTTGGATATGATCCGTCACGACCGAATCCTGTTACATACGACAAGGCCAAGTCAACTGAAAGACGGTCTGTCGGACGGAAGCTTGCACCTGCAGTAATTCCCAACTTATTCATTGAAGGAGTTTCAGGGTTCAGGTATTCCTTTTTAACGGGCGATTGGTCGAAGTAGGCTCCGAAGCGAAGATCTAACCTCTTTGTAGCTGCAAATTGAGCCCCTGCACGAAGAATAACTGTATTTTCGTACAATTTGTCAGCAACGATGCTGTAACCGCCAAGAACATTCTGATCAAACTTCACCACCAATTGCTTGTATGCGCTCCAGAAAACGATCTGTCCTTCCGCTGTTACCGTCCAACGGTTGTTTGGCTTGTAACTTACTCCAATGTTCAAATTGGCAGGAAGTGGAAGAGAGGCTGTAAATGTTCCTTTATCGAGAGGAGGAATGATAAGCAGAGGGAGTTGTTTGGTGGGATCCATTGATTGGATGATCGGATCAACCGCGGGTTTCAAGTCGCTGATGTTTTGTACCATCGCGTCCATTTGGGTTTTGTTCGCGTAATCAATAACCGCTTTACCTTCGTTCACGTCCATCATCACTTTTGAGCGATAAGATACACCTACGGTCCACTGATCGTTGATGTCATACATGACACCCACATTGAATCCTACCTTCAATCCGGCATTTCCGGAGAGAGTAGCCGATGCGGCTGGAATATCACCATAAGCGGCAACGCCACCCATTACTTGATCTACCTTCGCTTGATTAGGAGCAGAAAGATAAGGTCTTACTTGCGACAGAACGGCGTATCCGTTCAGTGCTCCCGCTGGGATCAATGCGCGTGACAAGGAGAAATTACCCGTCATGATCATTGCTCCGGCACCGATGCTTAATTTATCGGTTATTTTATATGAAACGGTGGGTTGTATTGAGAATGACTTCAATGTAATATCTTGAACCAAACCGGCACCTGCCCAATTCTTACCCCAGTCCATAGTACTTCCGTAAGGGGTGGTAAGGCTGATTCCCGCACTCAGGTTGTCATATATCTTAAAGCCTGCATATACAAATAGGGGGGTGCTAACGGGATTGTCTGTTTTAAAGGTTTTTCCTCCTCTTTCGGCTGTTACAGAAGAGAATACTCCCGACCCTCCTATTGATAAATCAATTGTCTTATCCATAAAACCCAAACCTGCCGGATTGAAATGCATACTTTCGGCTCCTAACTTAAGAGCGGCTCCCGTATGTCCCATACCTGCCTGTTTTGCACTTTGCAAATTTACTTGATAACCTTCAGCCATCACCGCCAACGTTGTCAGCATTGTAATAACGAGAATAGATAGCTTCTTCATAAATAATGTTTATTTGATTAGTAATTTGGCTGCAAAAGTAGGTGTTTAATTGGTTAACAAACTATCTTTTCTAATATTTTTATGCACAAACCTATATGGATTGTGCTATTTGAAAATATACGATTGCTCAATTTATAGGGGCATGTGTTTCGTTTTAACAATCAAATGAAACGTTATTCTATTGATAATCAAAAAAACAAGTGTATCTGTTTCGCAACAAATACACTTGAAAAACAATGAAACGTAAAAAAATTATATTCGTTTCTATCTATTGAATATAATAGTCTAATTGATCTAATCTTCCTGCTGCTGAGCTTCGTACTCTTTCAGCAGTTTGTCTTGAACATCAGATGGAACCAGTTCGTAGCTGGCAAACTTCATTGAGAAAGAGGCGCGTCCACCGGTGAGCGAGCTCAACGCGGTCGAGTAGTTCGACATCTCTTTGAGTGGCACTTTGGCAATAAGTTTCTCAAATCCTTTCTCGCTGTTCATTCCCATGATCACCGATCTACGTCCTTGCAGGTCGCTCATCACATCGCCCATTTTGTCTCCCGGCACAAGTACCTCCACATCGTAGATGGGTTCAAGAATTTTCGGTCCGGCGTTTTTAAACGCGGTTATGAACGCGTTACGTCCGGCCAGACGGAACGATATTTCGTTTGAGTCAACCGGGTGCATCTTTCCGTCGTACACAATAACACGTACGTCCCGAGCATACGATCCGGTTAGCGGACCTTGTTCCATTCTGTCCATGATCCCTTTCAGAATAGCGGGGATAAAACGTGTATCGATCGATCCTCCTACGATACTGTTTATTATAACAACCTTTCCACCCCAATCCAACGAATACTCCTGAGTGTCGCGAACCGTCATCTTAAACTCTTGTCCGTTGAATTTATACACATCGGGAGCGGGCATTCCTTCGTAGTAGGGCTCTACCACAAGGTGAACTTCTCCAAATTGTCCGGCTCCACCCGATTGTTTTTTGTGTCGGTAGTCGGCACGTGCCGCCTTGGTGATTGTTTCACGATATGGAATCTTGGGTTCCATAAACTCAATCTCCAATTTGTCGTTGTTCGATAAACGCCATTTTGTAGTACGAAGGTGGAATTCTCCTTGACCCGAAAGAATGGTTTGGCGCAACTCTTTGGATTGTTCGATCAGCAACGTTGGATCCTCTTCGTGCATACGAAGCAGTATAGAGTTCATTTTCTCGACATCCCCTTCGTTCACCGGACGCACAGCGCGGCGGTATTTGGGATCCGGATATTTAATGAAGTTGAATTTGTTGTCGCACCCTTTTACGTTTAAGGTGTTTCCTGTTCTGGTATCTTTCAGTTTGATGGCCACACCGATGTCTCCGGCCTCAATGGCTTCGATCTTTGTCCGGTTTTGTCCGGCTACCACATATAGTTGAGCAAGTCGCTCTTTGCTTCCTCTGTCTTCGTTTTCAAGGTCATCTCCCTCCTTAATTTTTCCAGACATCACTTTGAAGTAGAAAACCTCCCCGATGTGTGGTTCAACAGTTGTTTTGAATACAAACAAGCTGGTAGGAGCTGATGAGTCGGGGGCAATCTCTTTTCCTTCGGTGTTTTTAGGTTTAGGCATGTCTTGCACGCCTGGCAATACGTTTCCGAGAAACTCCATCATTCGACGTACTCCCATATCGCGCGACGCGCACACGCAGAACACCGGATATATACCATTCGCAATAAGTCCTTTTCGGATTCCCAAACGCATATCGTCTTCAGTCAGCGATCCCTCCTCAAAGAATTTCTCCATCAGACTCTCGTCGTTCTCAGCCGCGGCTTCAACGAGTATCTGGTGTAGTTCTTCTGCTTTTTCCATTTCAGAAGCCGGAATTTCACTAATGTCTGGAGCGCCTCCTTCGGGTTTCCACGAATACATTTTCATCAACAACACGTCGATCACCGCGTTGAATGACGGACCCACGTTGATAGGATACTGAATTCGTACGGCTTTTCCTCCGTATGTCTCTTTCAGTTGTTCAAACACTTTGTCGAAATCAGCGGCATCTTTGTCAAGCTGGTTTACGGCAAAAACAACTGGTTTGTTCAATTTCTCGCATTGACGGATCTGGTTGCGGGTTCCCACCTCAATACCATGCTGGCCGTTGAGTACGATTACCGCCGAATCCATCACGTTGAGGGCCGTGATAGCTCCTCCTACAAAGTCATCGGCCCCCGGGCAGTCGATGAAGTTCAGTTTCTTATTGTTCCATTCCACATGAAAAACAGTTGAAAACACCGAGTAGCCGTATTCCTGTTCAACAGGGAAATAGTCGCACACGGTGTTTTTTCCTTCTACTGTTCCTCTACGTTTTATAATACCACCCTCAAAGAGCATAGCTTCAGCGAGGGTGGTTTTACCGGCTCCCTTGTTTCCTAACAAGGCGATGTTTTTGATTTCGTTGGTTTGATAGACTTTCATGATAGAAAAAGGTATTAATAATGTTGTTTAATTCATGCAATCAAGTATCTGGAACGAACCTTTACGCGGAAGCTAAATGGCGATGGTTGAATCCGGGTTGATAGCTCTCGTACGCGACTACCGAATCGCCTGAACCCCGAGAATTTACATCCGATGTAACCTCTTTGTAATGGGGCGCAAAGTATTAATAATTCTTCATAAAACAAACAATGCCGTACATGTTTTCCAACATGTACGGCATTGTATATAGCTATTCGTATAGACAACAATTGGTTAGCAATTGTCGCATATAACCGTTTCATACATCCATACTCCAAATAGGATAACTGATAGGATACACAGTATCAAAAGATTATCGTTGTTTCCTCTGGACTGATGCGCGAGTGTGCCAAACAGAGATGCCAGCCATTCGGGCATGAGCGATACCATTTCAATCACGCCTTTTCCAAAAGCCTCCAACGCTCCCGATAGGTAGGCAAGCAGTGCACCAAACAAGCCAAACAACCATACGATCCAACCATAGTTTACTTGGACGCTCTTTTCGGGTAGGCTGCTCATCACTTTTGTGCTGAAACCTCCATCGGCCACCTCACTGTATCCGCTTTTTATCCACTCCTTAATTTGCTTGTCTGTCATTGTCTCCATATCCGGATTGGGTTAAATAGTTTGATAATTTCTCTCTGCCTCGCGATAAATGCGATTTCACCGTCCCAGCCGGACAGTTCATCACCTCGGCAATCTTGGCCACCTCCAAGTCCTCCATATAATAGAGAAGGATACAGGTCTTTCATCTCCTTTCAGTCGTGCGATTGCCTGATGAACATCCATCGTCCGATCTGATTGAACCGAAGGCTCTTCCGTATGAACGGACATTGTGTCGGTGATCTCTTCCGTTGGTTTGTGGCTGCGAAAATAGTCATAAAGCGTGTTGTATGCAATTCGATACAGCCACGAGGAAAAACTCGACAGGCTTTTAAACGATCGAATGTTGGTGTATGCTTTGATAAATGTCTCCTGAGCCAAGTCATCGCTGAGAGGATGGTCGAAATGGGTATGATGGAGGAAGAAACAGCGAATAGGCGACTGGTAGCGAACTACCAGCGCCTCAAATGCCT
>JBKEBB010000185.1:0-12452 GCA_047972845.1 Bacteroidales bacterium | reverse complement strand
ACCCTTATGCTGTTTCAGCTATAAAGATAATGAAAATCAGTGATATATGCAATTTTTTGTGGACTATTTTACAACTTTTTTTGGCCAATTCTTTTTAGGAAGTATTGCGGATAATCATTTCGAAAATCATTCTTTTGTTAGTCCTTTTGTTGAGTACGGCTTGTTCCGGTAACCAAACAAAACAGGAATCAGTGCGCAGTGTTAAATGCGATACAGTCAGATCGGTTGACGGATTTCATATCAGTTCAACCTTTCCCGGTAAGGTGAAAGCAGCGGCGGATGTGAATTTATCGTTTCGAATCAGTGGTCCGATTGAGAAAATCAATGTTACCGAAGGTCAGTTCGTACGAAAAGGATCGGTCATTGCCGAGATGGATTCGCGCGACTACAAAACGCAGTTGTCAGCTACCGAGGCGGAGTATATGCGTATAAAAGGAGAAGCGGATCGAGTTATCGAGTTGTACCGTCGGGAGAGTGTGGCTCCGAATGAGTATGAGAAGGCTCTTTACGGACTGAAGCAGATAACCGCCAAACTGGAGGCTCACCGCAACGCGTTGGCCGATACACGGTTGATTGCTCCGTTCGATTGTTACATTCAGAAAAAGAATTTTGACGCGGGAGAAACCGTATCGGCAGGGATGCCGGTTCTGTCGGTTATTTCGGCACGAATGCCGGAGGTGGAGATCAACATCCCTACTGCCGACTTCATCAAAAGGGGCGATTACGAGTCGGCGGTGTGTGCCATTGATGTGTTTCCCGGCACACAGTTCCCGCTTGAACTGATCGGTATCAATCAAAAGGCCAATCTTAATCAACTTTACACAACTCGGTTTAGAATTGTTGCTGCGAACTCCCAACAACCGGCTCCCGGAATGACCGCGATGGTCTCTATCAAGTATAAGACAGAGGAGACTCAAGTATTGAAGATTCCTTTCTCCGCGATCTTCAACAGAAAGGGTGATACTTATGTGTGGGTGATAGATAACGATACGGTATCGGCTCGTCAGATAAAAATCATTGAGATTACCACTGCCGGAGAGGCTGTTGTTTCGGAAGGATTGAAGGACGGCGAAACGGTGGTTTCCGCCGGGACCAATTCACTGGAAGAAGGGCAACGAGTGATGGTACTTCCAGCTCCTTCATCGACTAATCCGGGAGGTGTATTGTAGTGCAAAGAGGTGGGATAAATGATTAGAATTAATCCCACCAGAAGTGAGATTCGTTACATTATACGTAAAAAAGGAAAATAAGATATGAACATAGGAAAATGGGCGCTGGATAATAGCAAACTGATCTATTTTCTCACAGCGATCCTGGTTGTTGGAGGTTTCTATTCCTACGATCGGATGAGTAAACTGGAAGATCCGGAGATCAGAGTGAAGCAGGCGATGGTGGTCACTACCTATCCCGGGGCTTCGTCGTATGAAGTGGAGTTGCAGGTGACCGATCCCATTGAGAAGGCCATCCGTACCATGAAGGGAATTGACAAGGTGGAGAGTCAGTCTTCCGCTGATTTGTCTATCATAACGGTGACATTGCTCACTACTGTTCCCGATGATGAAACGGAGCAATATTGGGACATTCTTCGACGAAAGGTAAACGATGTCCAATCCAAGATACCCGGAGAGGCTTCCTCGAGTATCGTGATCGACGATTACGGCGATGTATATGGCATGTTTTACGCGCTGACTTCGGATGGATTCAATAACGAGGAGTTGTCTCGTTATGCCGAGATGATACAGCGTGAGATTCAAAATATAGAAGGAATATCCCGAGTGGATCTTTACGGGGTCTTTTCTCCTACTATCACCGTCTCCATTTTTGAGGATAAAATGGCCAATCTGGGAGTATCTCCCGCGGAGGTTATTCAAACCATACAAGGGCAGAATAAAACCATTTACTCCGGTTATTACCAGAGTGGCGATTGGCGTTTACGCGTTTCGGTAAACGATAAATACCGTTCGGTAGAAGATATTCAGGATCTCCTCATTCAGGGACACGAAAACGACCAAATGAGACTCAAGGATATTGCCAAGATTGAAAACAGCTACTCCGAACCTATCCGCAACTCGCTCTATTACGATAAGAAACCGGCAGTAGGGATTTCTATCTCCGCGTTGAGTGGTACGGATATTATCAAACTGGGGGAAAAGGTAGAGGATCGTCTCGATGAACTCCGTTCAACGGCACTTCCGGTGGGAATTGAATACAACAAAGTGTTTTACCAGCCCGAGCGTGTATCCGACTCTTTGAATACCTTTATTGTCAATCTGATCGAGTCGGTAGCTATCGTTATAGTGGTGCTAATGCTTGCTATGGGTATCCGTAGCGGGGTGTTGCTTGGGATGACTCTGGTCATTACTGTACTTGGCTCCATTCTATTCCTACATTTTTTTGGCGGTACGCTTCAACGGGTTTCGCTCGCGGCATTTATCCTTGCCATAGGAATGTTGGTTGATAACGCCATTGTAATTGTGGATGGCATTCTGATAGATTTGGGTAAAGGAAAACTGCGATCCCGGGCATTAACCGATATCGGACAAAAAACAGCGATGCCCCTTCTGGGAGCCACATTGATAGCTATACTTGCCTTCTTTCCTATCTTCCTCTCTCCCGATACAGCCGGAGTGTATGTGAGAGATTTGTTTGTGGTGTTGGCCGTATCTCTTTTCCTGAGTTGGATTCTGTCGCTTACAATGGTACCCATTCAGGCAAAACTGATGCTTAAATCTCCCACTCAACAAAATGAGCAGTTCAACAGCCGATTCTATGTTGTGCTGAGGAATGTGCTTACATGGGGATTGCGTCACCGCACCGTTACCGTTCTTTCTTCCATATCTCTTGTTATTTTGAGTGCGTTCTTGTATCGACTTCTTCCGCAGAGTTTCTTTCCCGATATGAACTACGACCAATTGTATATCGAGTACAAACTACCCGAAGGAGCTTCGGAGAAGAAGACAAAAGAGGACCTCGATGCCATCACTGATTATCTACTGTCTCGTGAGGAGATTCTGCACGTCACCTCCTCCGTCGGAGCCACTCCCAGTCGGTACAATCTGGTGCGCAGTATTTCCACTCCGGCCTTATCATACGGTGATATTATTGTGGATTATCGTTCGCAGAAAGAGTTGGTCGAGTCGATTGAAGAGATACAGCGATACCTTACCGACCATTTCCCCCAAGCGTATGTTCGGATGAAACGGTATAATCTGATGTACAATAAATATCCCATCGAGGCGATGTTTATCGGGCCTGATCCGGCTGTGCTTTCCGACCTGACTCGCCAAGCTCAGGAGATTATGAATGCCAATGATCAGATGATGCTTGTCACCTCCGATTGGGAACCGAAGACCGCTCTGCTCGAAGTGGATTACAACCAACCGGTGGCTCGACGAATCGGACTTACCCGACAGGATGTCAGTTTGTCTCTTCTTGCTTCAACCGATGGCATTCCCACTTCTACCATCTATGACGGCAATCGGGTAAAGACCATTCTTATCAAATGTGTAGATAAGGAGGGCAATCCGATCGAATCGCTCGAAACCATTCCGGTGTTTTCTCTACTTCCTTCGCTCCAAGGGCTCGACAAACAGACCATTCAGGGGTTGATGACCGGAGCTATTTCCGAGGAAGATCTTCTTGCCGGACTGATGGCTACCGTCCCATTGAGCCAATCGGTAAATGCCATCCGTCTCAAGTGGGAAGATCCCCTTGTGATGCGGTATAACGGTCAGCGGGCTATGCGGGCGCAATCCAACAATATTCCCTCTGTAGGGGCTGAAGATGCCCGTAAGTCCATCGCCGAACAGGTCGAAGCCATTCCGCTTCCTCCCGGATATTCGCTCTCATGGCAGGGAGAATACAAAGCGAAGAATCAGTCGCTTCAATACCTCTTTATGAATCTTCCGTTGGCAGTGGTGTTGATGATTGCCATATTGATTATGCTCTTTAAGGATTATCGCAAACCTCTTATTATAATGTTGAGCGTACCCCTGCTTTTCGTCGGTGTGGTGTTCGGGGTGTTGTTGTCTGGCAAAGCGTTTGGGTTTGTCGCCATCGTTGGGGTGTTGGGGCTTATCGGTATGATGATAAAAAACGGAGTGGTGTTGATGGACGAGATAACCCTTCAGATCAAATCGGGCGTTGAGCCTGTGAAGGCACTCTTGGAGAGTTCGGCCATTCGTTTCCGCCCTGTGATGATGGCTTCGTTGACCACTATTCTGGGGATGATTCCCCTTCTTCCCGATGATATGTTCGGTTCGCTCGCGGCAACGATTATGGGTGGACTGTTTGTCGGTACCCTCATCACACTGGTGTTTATTCCTATTCTCTATTCGATCATTTTCAAAATCAAGATACAATGAAGAAATTGATTCTATTTCTATGCATACTCCTTTCGTGGGAGGCTCAGGCACAGAAGTTGACGCTCGAGGATTGTCGCAAAATGGCGATTGAAACCAACCACCGATTGAAGAATGCCTCCCTCGCCACTCAGAACGCAACGGATAACCTTCAGGCATATACGGCCAACTACCTTCCCCGGTTTTCGCTCACCGGAAACTATCTCTACTCCAATTCCGCCGCGCAGTTGACCATTCCCGGTGGCTATCTGCCCACTTATGTGCCCAATACGCAAACCGGAGGTTTAGACCCCAATATTCTGATGATTAAGCCCGACGGTACTCCCGTGTTTAAAGAGTATGCCTTTATGCCCGAAACCAATTTTGATTTCAAAATCAACTCATTATACACCGCGGGCATTCTATTGGAACAACCCATCTATATGGGAGGCAAGATAACCGCTTCGGTACGTATGGCGAAGATTGGCACCCATCTATCGGCACTTAATGAGAAGAAGAGTGAGAAAGAGGTGATCGAGCAGGTGGATGCCGCTTTTTGGACCTGTATCAAAATGGATGAGTTATTAAAAAGTGCGATCCGTTACCGTGAAGTGGTGTCCGAATTCAATCGCCAGATGGGAAATGCCTACTCCGGAGGTATGAAACATAAGAATGATCTGATGAAAGTGCAAGTGCGAATGAACGAAGCGGAATTGCAGTTCAGACAGGCCGAAAACGGAGTTAAACTGGCTCGGATGAACCTTTGTTACCAGATTGGATTGCCTCTCAATACCTATTCGCTCGAGTTGACCGATACATTCGAGGAGATTACTCGCCCCACGGAGCAAGCGATGGATATCACCGATCGTCCCGAGTATGGCATGTTGTTGCATCAGATCGACCTGAAGAGACAAGAACAGAAATTGGTGCGAAGCGACTTTCTCCCCCAAGTGGCTGCCGTTGCCTCATACAGTTATATGAACGGACTGAAGATGAATGGAAACACCCTGATCGATAAAGCTTCGTTCATGGGAGGAGTTACCGTCAACATTCCCCTTTTTCATTGGGGTGAGGGGCGAAAGAAAGTCTCATCCGCCGGACGGGAGATTGAGATGGCGAAGAATCAACTCGATGATCTGTCGCAGCAGATGCAGCTCGAACTGATGCAAGCTATCAACCGATACGACGAGGCTCAACTCGAGGTAGTGTTGAAGGAGAAATCGGTGGCTCAAGCCGAAGAAAATATGTGATTGAGCCGTAACCAGTACGATGTGGGGCTTGAAACCCTCGCGTATTATCTCGAGTTGCAAGCCATTTGGCAGAAGGCTACGGGCGATCTGATCGATGCCCGTGCCCGCAAACGTTTGGCCTATACCCACTACCTCAAAGCAGCGGGAAAATTGTAGCAATATTGACCTCTACAAAAAGGAATATACCTTTTACGTAAAAGGACGGCTCCTTTTTGTACAGACGTATATACGTATTATATAAAAGGAATATTTCTTTTCTTGAGTAGTTGACATGTGAGTGTGATTGATTTTGTATGTATGTGAGAAAGGGGTTGTCCGCATCTGTCGGATGGCCCCTTTTAGTGTATGGAAGAAGTTTCTCAGGAACATGGAGGGATCACTTCTGTAATGAGAAGTTTTAGCTATCAGTTGATAATAAACATATTGTTAGATCACGAGTCTCGATTACGAATTGGAATGAAAATATATGGACGAGGAGAGATAATGAGGATTGATATGTTGTACATTTGCCATAAAAAAAGCGATGAAGGAAGTAGAATTAATTACACAAGGAGATGGCTATACCGCCGTGAATGTTGGCTCGTTGGATAAGATCGAAGAGTACTCTCTGATTCATCCGAAGTTGAATACCGAGATTGTTGGGAAACTGTTTTTGAAAGATGTCACAGGCTCTACCGGAACGGAGATATCGTTCAACTCCATTCCTCCTCAAACCGCGGTTTCCTATTTTCATAAGCATAGGGACAACGAGGAAACGTATATTATTTTGAAAGGGAAGGGTGATTTTCAAGTCGATGAGGATTGCTTCCCGGTTAATGAGGGTTCGGCAGTTCGTGTTGCGCCTGCTCCGTCGAGGGGACTGAGAAACTCATCCGATGAGGCTATGATCTACATGGTTATCCAATCCAAAGAGCATTCGCTGGGGAACTATTCAACCGATGACGGTTCGCGAACCGAGTGGAACCCCAAATGGAAATGATTGAGAATTGACATTCATACCAATAAAAAAGGAGAGCCGTGGCCCTCCTTTTTTATTGGATAGTAGTTCAGCCTGCGAAACAGACTGCTCTTTTCGCCTGACGTATTATCCGGCCAACATCTGTTGTAAGATATCAACGGCCGTTTCAACGTTTGGAATGTTGGAGAAGGTCATTGATCGTTTGCCGTTCTTCTCTGTCAAATGACAGCGACGCGCGTGGGTCGCGGCGTATTGAATGATCTGTCCGAAGGTATCGGATTCGTAAAAGGCACTCTTGGTATTGCCAATGAAATGGAGTATCATTTTATTGTTTTTGAGTACCGCGCGTTCAAAACCCAACTGTTTGGATAATCGTCGGAGACGGACGATGCGGATCAACTCCTGTCCCTCGTAGGGTATCTTTCCGAAACGGTCTTTCAGCCTACCCACAAAGGCGGTGATGTCGCTTTCACGATCCATCTCATCCAGTTCGCGATACAGTCCGATACGCTCAGAGTCGTTGGGGATATAGTCAGCGGGAAACAGCAGTTCGAGATCGGATTCGACTACACAGTCGTTGACCCAACTGTAGGACGATACCACCCCGTTCTCGGATGTGTTGGACTGCGATGCCTCTTCTTTTTCTATTTCGTTGTATAGATCGGCAAACTCTTCGTTGCGCAGTTCGGTGACTGCCTCTTGCAGAATCTTTTGATAGGCTTCGTACCCCAAGTCGGCAATGAACCCACTTTGTTCCGCTCCCAACATGTTTCCGGCTCCACGAATGTCGAGGTCTTGCATGGCGATATGAATGCCACTTCCCAGATCGGCGAAATTCTCAATGGCTTGCAGTCTTCGGCGAGCTTCAACGGTGAGCGAGTGGAGTGGGGGAGCCAACAGGTAGCAAAAGGCCTTTTTGTTGCTTCGGCCTACACGCCCTTTGAGTTGGTGCAGCTCGCTCAGCCCGAAGTTTTGAGCATTGTAAATAATGATGGTGTTGGCATTGGGAATGTCGATTCCGTTTTCAATGATGGTGGTGGCAATCAGAATATCGAATTCGTGGTTGGAGAAGTCGATGATGATCTCTTCCAACTTCTCCGGGTCCATCTGTCCATGTCCCACCGCCATGCGGGCATTGGGAACAAGGCGGCGGATGGTGCTTTCGATGTCGTAGATGGAGCTGATGCGGTTGTTGATAATAAACACCTGTCCGTTGCGACTGAGTTCGAAATTGATGGCTTCGGTGAGGATCTCATCATTCGGAGTATGCACCTCAGTCAAGATCGGATGGCGGTTGGGTGGGGGTGTTTGAATGACACTCAGATCACGTGCTCCCATCAAGGAGAATTGAAGAGTTCGGGGAATCGGAGTCGCCGTCATGGTTAGGGTGTCCACATTGGCACGCATCTGACGGAGTTTTTCTTTTACCGACACACCGAATTTTTGTTCTTCGTCGATGATCAACAATCCGAGGTCCTTGAATCGGATATCTTTGCTCACGATCCGGTGTGTGCCGACAATGATGCCAATCTTACCTTCGTTGATATCCTCGATGATCTCTTTGGCATCGCGTCCTTTGCGGGCGCGGCTTAGGTATTCCACCCGACAGGGGAATGATTTGAGCCGTTCGCTGAATGTTTTGTAGTGCTGATAGGCAAGAACGGTGGTAGGTACCAAAACTGCCACCTGCTTGTTGTCGGTCACAGCCTTAAAGGCGGCACGTACCGCGATTTCAGTCTTCCCGAAGCCGACATCGCCGCAGACCAATCGATCCATCGGCCGTTCGCCCTCCATATCCCGCTTTACTTCGACGGTTGTTTTGAGTTGATCGGGAGTATCTTCGTAGAGGAACGAAGCCTCGAGCTCCTCCTGCATAAAGCTGTCGGGCGAATAGGAGAACCCTTTCTCTTCACGCCGCTTGGCGTAGAGCAGGATCAAGTCGCGGGCAATGTCTTTCACCTTTGCCTTGGTGCGCTCTTTCATTCGCTCCCATGCTCCGGTGCCAAGTTTGTTTACTCGCGGAGGTTCACCCTCTTTGCCCCGGTATTTGGAAAGTTTGTGGAGCGAGTGGATGGAGACAAACAGTTGATCGTCGTTTTGGAAGGTGAGTTTCACCATCTCCTGCATTCGTCCGTTGATGGGACCTCTTACCAATCCACCGAATTTACCCACTCCATGATCGAGGTGAACGATGAAATCGCCTATTTCAAACTGTTGGAGCTCTTTCAACGAGAGGGTGAGTTTGCCGGTTCTCGCCTTGTCGCTCTTCAAGTTGTACTTGTGAAAACGGTCGAATATTTGGTGGTCGGTAAAGAGAACGCACTTGAGTTCGTGATCCACAAATCCTTCGTGGAGAGTTTTCAAAATGGGGGTAAAACGCACACGGTCGTTGCGTTCGTCGAAGATGGTTTGTAGGCGTGTGGTCTGTTTTTCGCTGTCGCTGAGGATGAACAGATCGTATCCGTTGAGCGAATAGTTGCGGAGTGTGCTGGCGATGAGATCAAAATTCTTATGGAAAAGAGGCTGTGCCGCGGTGACGAAGAAGAGTTCTCCCCTTGACGACGAGAATTGAGGCAGCAAAGGGGTGTCGGTCGATTTGTTGCCGAAGGTAATGCGGCGGAATCGATTTAGTAGGGTTTTATATTCATTACAGGCGATTAGTTTGGAGGTGAGCTCCGCATCGTACTCATAGCTCTCCACGGCATGTTCCGAGAGTCCGTCTGCTACCACCTGTTCGGCTCGTTCCACACTCCATTCGAAATCGTCGAAGGCCCATATGGTATTGTCGGGTAGAAAGCGCATAAACGATTCTCCTTTCGATCCGGACGAGGAGGTGTTGAGGTTGGGGATAATAGAGATTCGCTCCTTCTTCTCTTTTGACAACTGATTCTCGATATCGAAGGTACGAATACTCTCAATCTCAGGACCAAAGAAGTCGATACGGTAGGGCCAATCGTGTGAGAAGGAGAATACATCGAGGATACTTCCGCGCACTGCATATTGTCCCGGTTCATACACATAATCCACCCGTTCGAATCCATACTCGAACAGTACATCGGCCACGAAGGTGGAATCGACCTTTTCACCGACGGAAAGAGAGAGGGTTTTGTCGGTCAACTCTTCGGCGGTGACCACTTTCTCGACCAACGCGTCGGGATAGGAGACAACCACCACGTAATTGTCTTTGCCCGATTGGGCGATGCGACTCAGCACTTCGGTGCGGAGAATGGACATGGCGGGGTCGATCTGCCCGTATTTCACAGCCCGTTTGTAGGAAGAGGGGAAGAAGAGTACCTGCTCGTCGCCCAGAAGTTGAACCAAATCGTTGTAGTGGTAGCCGGCCTCCTCACTGTCATTGGCGATACAAACCATAGCTCTTTTAGACTGTTGAGCGAGAGCACCGAGTATTATCATACGGGATGATCCGTTTAAGCCATTCAGTTCGATGGTGTGTACTCCCTTTTCGAATTCGCGGAGTGCTGTTTTGAGGATTGGCAGCTTGGAGTAGCGAGCCAATAGATCGCTTAGTGTCACGGATTGTATCAGTTAAATTGTAAAACTAAATAGTCAGATCGATATGCCGGAGTCTCAGTTGGGTAGGTCTATCAATAAACAACCAATGGGGCGACCTGCGAAAAGGCCCCCCTGTTGAGTGGTTGATCACCGGATTGTTAGTGCACAAGCCGGCAAGTTAGTTTATCGTATATCCGAAATCAGATAGACAGTTCACGAACCACGTTGAGGAGTTCGCGATTGATGTTTTTCTGATTTTTGATTGCTTTAGTGAAAGGAACGTTGACGATCTCATTGTTTTGAATACCGATCATCACATTTCGTTGTCCCTCCATCAATGCTTCGATGGCGGCTGTTCCCATGCGACTGGCCAAGATACGGTCGTTGGCACTGGGCGAACCTCCACGTTGAATGTGTCCGAGAATGGTAACGCGCACGTCGTATTGCGGATACTCAATCTTAACACGCTCCGCGAGTCCGATAGCACCCCCAGTTACTTCGCTTTCGGCTACTAACACAATGCTACTGCTCTTTGATTTGCGGAAACCATTTTGAATCAATTCCGCCAATTGGTCTTTCTCCATCGCGATTTCAGGGATGATAGCCGCTTCGGCTCCTGAAGCGATAGCTCCGTTAAGGGCCAAGAATCCGGCTTCACGTCCCATCACCTCAATGAAAAAGAGTCGGTCGTGTGAAGTAGCCGTATCACGGATTTTATCCACCGATTGCATGATGGTGTTGAGAGCGGTGTCGTAACCGATGGTAACGTCTGTGCCGTACAGGTCATTGTCGATAGTGCCCGGAAGTCCCACAATAGGGATATTGAACTCCGAAGCGAACTCACCGGCCCCTTTCAGAGAGCCGTCGCCACCTATTACCACCAACGCGTCAATACCTGCCTCTTTCATGTTGTTGTAGGCGATCTCTCTTCCTTCGTAGTCGCGGAACTCGGGGCAGCGGGCTGTCTTCAGGATGGTACCACCCTGCTGTATAATATTACTTACGCTTTGTGACTTGAATGGAATAATTTCTTTGGTGATCAGACCCTTGTAGCCTCGCATAATTCCCATTACTTCGAGACCGTTGAAGATAGCCGCTCGGGTCACGGCGCGAATAGCGGCATTCATTCCGGGGGCATCACCACCGGAAGTAAGCACTCCGACACATTTAATTGGGCTCATAATTTTATTTAGTAGTTAGAGTAGTCAATGTTGTCTTACTCATTCGGTACACCTCCCATCACATGTAGAGAAAGATAAGTAGCGGGTTGGAGTGCCGATTGTTGGTTTCTTCTTATTGTTTTAATATCTTCTCAATATGTTTTTGCACCTTTTCCATCAACCATTTGGGTGTGGAAGTGGCACCGCATATACCGATTGATTCAACTCCTTCGAACCATTCGGCTTCCAGATCGGATTCGTCTGAAATAAAGCGACTCTTTGGGTTTGCCTTGAGGCATTGTTCGAACAACACCTTCCCATTGGAACTTTTCTTTCCGCTGACAAACAGAATCAGATCGTGCTTGGTTGCAAAGTTAGCAATATTTGGGATTCGATTGGACACCTGACGACAAATCGTATCGAAGTGTAGGAAGCTCACTCCGGGATCAATCCGATTGTTTATCTCTTCCACAATTCGTTTAAATCCTTCGATTGATTTGGTGGTTTGGGCATAGAGACGAATGGGACGGCTGAAGTCGAGTTTATCCAGATCATCAGGCCCTTCGATCACAATCGCGCTCCCTTCGGTTTGTCCCACCAGTCCATTTACTTCGGCATGACCTTTTTTTCCGAAAATGATGATTTGAGGATTGATGCTCTTCTCGTTTTGATAACACAGCTTGATCTTCTTCTGAAGTTGCAATACCACCGGACATGTGGCATCCACTATTTTGATGTTGTTCTTTAACGCGGTGAAGTAGGTTATCGGAGGTTCTCCGTGGGCTCTTAGCAGGACAGTGGCATCGTGCAGGTCGTTGTATTGGTTATGATCGATTGTCTTCAGTCCTTTTCCTTCCAGACGACTTACCTCTTGTCCATTGTGTACAATGTCGCCGAGGCAGTAGAGCTTTTCTTTACCGGTCAGTTGTTCTTCGGCTTGTCTGATGGCATTTACCACTCCGAAGCAGAACCCTGATCCTTGGTCAATTTCTATTTTGGGCATGTGGAATGTTAGAGGTTACGATTAAAAGATATGGTTTAGGTTGTTCATTCACATGATCTCTTTTGCGAGAAATCAGACACATTATGAACACGCCACACGGCGAAACTGTTCATCGAGCCAGTGGTTTTGTTCCTCGATTGTCATGTGTGAATTGTCCAGCAAAATAGCGTCTTCCGCCTTGACCAATGGACTCTCTTTGCGTGTTTGGTCGAGTTCGTCGCGCATCTT
>JBKEBB010000155.1:0-3005 GCA_047972845.1 Bacteroidales bacterium | reverse complement strand
CTCAGATATACCGGTTTCGGCTTTGATGTTTCTGCATTCGAGGATCAGTTCGTGTCCTACTCGACCGTTCTCACCGCGGTAAAGCACTCCAAAACTATTTTGTAGCTTATGTGCTAAGTAGTTGGCGTTGAGAATTGCTACTTTGGTAGCTTTCTTAAGTCCCTCTTGGCCCATCATGCGAATGTAGCCGTAGGTGATAGGAAGGATTCCCGCACTACCGTATGGTGCTGCCGCTACCGCGTTGGTGTCGTCTCCCCAAATATAGTGTTTGGGAAGAAATGGAGTAAGATGCTTTGATACGCTGATTGAACCTACTCCTGGTCCACCACCTCCGTGAGGTATGGCAAATGTTTTATGAAGATTGAGGTGACATACGTCAGCACCAATAATTCCCGGATTGGTAAGACCCACTTGAGCATTCATGTTGGCTCCGTCCATATATACCTGTCCACCGTTGTCGTGTACCAATTGGCAGATAGCTGGTACATCTGTGTCGAAAATACCGTAGGTTGACGGATAGGTGATCATTAAGGCAGCAAAAAGATCTTTATTCGCCAGAATTTTTTGTTCCAGATCAGAATAATCAATTGCTCCGGTGGCAGTACATTTAACCACTACAACGTCGTATCCTGCCTGATTGGCACTGGCCGGATTTGTACCGTGAGCCGATTCGGGAATGATTACCACGTTACGGTGTCCTTCTCCAATACTCTCCTGATATGCACGGATTACACGAAGACCTGCATACTCACCTGCCGCACCAGAATTGGGTTGCAACGAGGTGTCGGCAAATCCGGTGATAGTTGAAAGATAGTCGCTTAGGTTATTAATCAACTCGCGGTATCCTCCGGTTTGCTCTTTCGGTGCATAGGGATGGATATTTCCCCAAAGCGGATTGCTGATAGGCATCATTTCGGAAGCTGCATTCAACTTCATAGTACACGAACCCAACGAGATCATGGAGTGTGCCAATGAGATATCTCTACGCTCCAATTTCTTGGCATAACGCATCAGTTCGGTTTCGGTATGGTAGCTATTGAATACCTCAGCGGTAAGTATCTCGTCGTTACGATAGAAATGTGCAGGAATAGGGGATGTAAATGAAAGGGTTTCTGTTCTGGGTTTATCTGAGACTGCTGCCGCACCGAAAACAGATAGTATTTCGCGGATGTTTTTCTCCGTAGTGGTTTCGTTGATGCTGATACCAATCTCCCCGGTATGGAAATAGTTGAAGTTACAACGAGCATTGAGTGCTTCTCGTTGAACATCGGCCTGAGACATCCGTTGAGGAAGTTGAATTTTAAGCGTATCGAAGTATATGTCGTGAACGATAGTGCACTTCATCCTGCGAAGGCCTTCTGCCAACATGGCGGTCAGTTCGTGGATGGTTGTGGCGATTTGCTTCAATCCGTGAGGACCGTGGTAAACACCGTAGAATCCGGCCATCGTAGCTAATAATGCTTGAGCGGTACATATGTTTGAAGTGGCTTTTTCACGTTTGATGTGTTGTTCGCGGGTTTGAAGAGCCATACGAAGGGCCGGATTGCCGTATGCATCTTTAGATATACCAATAATACGTCCGGGAATCAGTCGTTTGTACTCGTCTTTGGTGGCAAAATATGCAGCCGACGGACCTCCGAAGAACATCGGAATTCCGAATCGTTGGGTGGATCCGAAGCAAATATCGGCTCCCCATTGTCCTGGAGCGGTTAGAAGAACCAGACTCATGATGTCTGCAGCAACAGCCACTTTGATATCCTGTTGTTGCATCGAGGTAACAAACGTTGAATAATCTGTCACTGCTCCTTCCGCGTTAGGATATTGAACGATTACACCGAAATGTTGCGCGGTCGGAGTGAACTGACTGTATTTTCCTATTTCAAGAACGATTCCTTGAGGTTTTGTGCGGGTTTTAAGTACCGAAATGATACGAGGGAAAACCTGTTCATCCACAAAAAGGATATTGGCATTCGCTTTTACTTGTTGCTTTGAACGGAGTGCAAACATCATACTGGCAGCCTCGGCTCCTGCGGTAGCATCGTCGAGTAACGAACAGTTTGCCAGTGGTAATGCTGTCAGATCGCTGATCATGGTTTGGAAGTTGAGCAGAGCTTCCAATCTTCCTTGCGATATTTCAGCCTGATAAGGGGTGTATGAAGTGTACCAAACGGGGTTTTCAAACACATTGCGGATGATGGCTGCTGGAGCCGCGGTTTCGTACCAGCCCATTCCGATGTATGATTTGAAGATTTGATTTTTTGATGCTAACTCATGGATATGGGTGGCATATTCAACTTCGCTCATAGCACTTGGAAGGTACAAGGGATCTTTCAAGCGAATGTCTGAAGGTACAGTCTGATCAATTAGTTCATCCAGTGAAGCTACTCCCAGCTCTGCTAGCATGGATTGCATCTCCTCGTCTGACAAACCGATATGTCGGTCGGCAAAAAGTTTAGGATTCATATTCGCAAATTTTGTATTTATCGTAAATAGGGGTTATGATTAATTTCGTGTTCGATTGTTGTGGATGGACCGTGACCGGGATAGACAACGGTGGTGGGAGGAAGAACGAGTAGTTTTGATTCGATTCCATCTCTTAATTGAAAGTAATCGCCTCCGGGTAAGTCGGCTAGCCCAACACTCTCTTTAAATAATACATCGCCGGTGAAGAGATTTCCACCTGCGCTTTCGTAATAAACAATACTTCCGGGAGAGTGTCCTGGAATATGGAATGTAGTGAGTGTAGTATTGCCGAAGGTGATTATATCACCTTCATTTATTACTTCTCCCAATAGGAAATTTTTATTTTGTTTGGGAAAACCAAACATAGCTAATTGCTCTTGCATCCGATCTATAAGAGGGTAGTCCTTATCGTTAGCGCAGATTTTGCAACCGTAGGTTTGGTAAACAAACGGAGCCCCGAAACAGTGATCGAAATGAAGGTGAGTATTGAGCAGTCGCACAACTTTCAATTCGTTTTCAGCAATGAAGTCAGCTGCCAATTT
>JBKEBB010000096.1:0-11899 GCA_047972845.1 Bacteroidales bacterium | reverse complement strand
ATTTACGTAATATCAGATTACCCTAATTTTTTTGAATAGCATAACATCAACCATCAATAAAAACAGACTATGAGATACCGCCAACTTTGCGTCCATACTTTTCTTTCGACCACCCCTAATTGCAAATCACACGAGACAGAGAATTGCAAATCACACGTGACGGAAAGGTTTTTTTTGCCTTTCCATTAATCATATCCACGTTAATTATTCTTATATTGATAAGAAAAGGAATATCGATCTGACTTTGATTGATAATAATATCCTTATCTTTGCGGTGTAATCATTATACAAATTATTGTCTCAATGAAGTACTCGGAGCTTGAAAAGCTACTCCTTAAAAATGGATGCTATTGGGTGAAGGATGTGAGCCACCCGATTTGGTACAGTCCAAGTACCGAGAAATATTTTAGAATGAGCCATCATAAAAATCAGGAGGTAAAGAAGGGAACGTTGAGCAGTATTTTAAAAGATGCCGGGGTGAAATAATTCCCCTCTAACGCACCATCAACAAAAGATCATCAAGAAGAAGCAATCATGAGACGTGTAAATCTGTTTGTCGAAAAGGGAGACGATGGCACCTACGGAGTGTACATCGATTTGGAAGAAAACAAACTGACCTATGGAATTATTGGCGAAGGAAGAAGCGCCAAAGAGGCTATTGACGATTTTCATCGTTCGTATGCCGAAATGAAAGAGTTGTATAAAGAAGAGGGTAAACGCTTTGAAGAGGTGGAATTTGTATTGAAATATGATCTGCCTTCTTTTCTTCAATACTACTCGAAGATACTTTCATTGGCAGGAATGGAGCGATTGACGGGTGTGAATCAGACTCAGTTAAGTCATTACATTTCGGGCTTTCGGAAACCGAGCAAGAAAACATCTGAAAAAATTGAGTCGGCTTTACACTCTTTAGGAAAAGAATTGTGTCAAGTGGAATTTGTTTAATGATTACAACACTAACAATCCCCTTATTGACACATCCTCTTTTGTCAGGTGGGATTTGCAATCCCACCTTATGTATTCTCCGGATTTATAATCCGAAAACCTCCATTGTGATGCTTTAATGATTTGAAATGAGAGTATTATCGGATTATAAATTCGTATATTACAGGTCGTGTGATCGCAAATCACATGAAACGAAGAATTGCAAATCACAAGAGGCGAAGTGTCTATCAGTATAAGATGTAAAGCTCTTTTCTCTGCCCTCTCCCCCAACGTAAATTTTCCTTAAGATCGCTTCCTCGGGTAAAGTTTTTCCTTCGAATGGACGGTTTTACTTATAAACTCTTTATCTTCGTATCCTAATTTGATGAAACAAAAGAGGAATCCCTTTATCTGTTAGCGCTATGAATATTGAAGAAATTAGAGAGTACTGCCTGTCGAAACCGGAGGTGACGGAGAGCTTTCCGTTTGATGAATTCTCACTGGTGTTTAAGGTGATGGACAAGATGTTTGCCCTGCTTCCGCTTGAATTGAATGATCGGATTTCGCTGAAATGCGATCCGGAGCGTGCCATTGAACTTCGTGAAGCCTATCGGGGTGTTGAGGGTGCCTATTATTTTAATAAGAAGTATTGGAACAGTGTGCGTCTCGACGCGGATGTGCCGGAGGAGCTTGTGAAAGAGCTGATCGATCATTCGTATGACGAAGTGGTGAAGAAACTGCCACGCAAACAACAAGCGTTGATAAAGGGTACTGAATAGAGACGACTCCTCTTGTTTTTCTTTGTTTCATTCTATTGAATAACAGCAATGAATAAGCATTTTGATTTTCTGGTAATTGGATCCGGCATTGCCGGAATGAGTTTTGCCCTGAAGGTGGCTCACAAAGGAACTGTGGCGTTGATAAGCAAAACGGATCTTGAAGATTCGAACACCTATTTTGCTCAGGGAGGAATAGCCTCTGTTACCTCGAAAGCGGATGATTTCGAGAAACACGTGAACGATACAATGATCGCCGGCGACGGATTGTGTAACCGGGAGGTGGTGGAGATGGTTGTGCGCGATGCACCTGCTCAGATAAAAGAGTTGATCGATTGGGGCGTTGATTTTGATAAAAACGCCTCGGGCGGATTTGATCTGCATAAGGAGGGGGGACACTCGGAATTTCGCATCCTGCACCACAAAGACAATACGGGAGCGGAGATTCAAAAGAGCCTGATACGTGCCGTTAAGCAGCATCCCAACATTCGGGTGTTTGAGAATCACTTTGCCATTGAGATCATCACTCAGCACCATAAAGGAGAGACCGTTAAGCGCCACACGCCCAACATTACCTGCTATGGGGCCTATGTGATGAATATGAAGACCAACAACATCCATACATTTCTGTCGAAAGTGACTCTCATGGCTACCGGAGGAATCGGGAATATCTATCAGACCACTACCAACCCACTCATCGCTACCGGAGACGGTATCGCGATGGTGTATCGGGCAAAAGGAAGTGTGAAAGATATGGAGTTTGTACAGTTTCATCCCACCGCGTTGTATAACCCCAATGAGCGTCCCTGTTTCCTGATTACGGAGGCGATGCGTGGCTACGGAGCCGTGTTGCGCGATGTGAAGGGGAAAGAGTTTATGTATAAATACGACGCTCGTGGCTCGTTGGCTCCTCGTGACATTGTGGCACGCGCCATTGATACGGAGATGAAGTTGAGCGGAAGCGAGTTTGTCTATCTTGATGTTACCCATAAGCCTGCCGAAGAGACGCGCGAACATTTCCCCAATATCTATAAAAAGTGCATGAGTCTGGGTATTGATATCACTTCTCAATTTATCCCGGTCACTCCCGCCGCTCACTTCCTTTGCGGTGGAATCGAGGTGGACATGGACGGACGTTCGTCAATCAATCGTCTCTATGCGATAGGCGAATGCTCGTGCACCGGATTGCATGGAGCCAATCGATTGGCCTCGAATTCGCTGTTGGAGGGGATTGTATATGCCGACACGGCAGCTAAACACTCCTGCTCTGTGATTGATGGCTATCATTTCGAAGAGGGAATTCCGGCATGGAATGACGAAGGAACCTCGCTGAATGAAGAGATGATTTTGATTACCCAGAGTGCGAAGGAGGTGACTCAGATTATGTCGTCGTATGTGGGAATTGTGAGATCGAATCTTCGTCTGAAGCGTGCGTTTGATCGTTTGGAGATTCTATATAGAGAGACAGAGAGTCTGTTTCAGCGGTCGGTGGTGTCGAAAGAGATATGCGAACTCCGCAATATTATTAACTGTGGCTATTTTGTGATTATGGATGCCATGCGCCGAAAGGAGAGCCGTGGACTCCACTATACGATCGATTATCCTCAGAAGAATCCACTGTAATCAACAACAAAGTTCACAACGATGATCTTCCTCGAATATTTCGGGAGCCAGATGATCGTTTCGATAGGTCGCTACAGAGGCTGAACCGTGTCTTTCGCAATGGATCTGAACCCCTGCTACGGCGGGAGCTTTTACGCCCTCGTGTAAGGCGGTGGCGGAGGTTTCGACAATCAGTTCATCCCACAACCCTGCTTGGATAAATGATTCGTGCAGTTGTGATCCCCCTTCAACCAACAAATGATATATCTTCCGGCTATGCAGTTTCCACAGGATCTGCAACAGCGGATCTTTGTCGAAGTCGATTTCGATCTGCTCGGCCTTTATACCCTCTTGCACCGTTGATGTGAAAAGAAGTGTGGGAGTGGATCCGTCCAACAGATGATACTCGGAGGGGATGCGATGGGTGCGATCGACCGTGATGCGCGTAGGATTGTGTCCCGACCAACGACGTACTGTAAGAGACGGATTGTCTTGTATGACGGTATTTGTTCCAACCATGATACCATCCACCTCGCTGCGCAGTTTGTGTACCAGCATGTGGGTGTAGGGTGTTGAGATGATAGTAGGAACGTGTGGAGCGTCGGGTTCTCGTTTTTTATCCAGAAAACCATCGGCACTTTGCGCCCATTTGAGGGTAATGTAGGGTCGGCACTTCTCGAATGCGGTGAAGAAAACTTTGTTCTGTTGTCGAGCCTCCTCTTCACACAATCCGATCTCTATCTCAATACCCGCTTCTCTCATCATCGCGATACCTCTTCCGGCCACTTTGGGGAAGGGATCGACGCAGGCAATAATCACTTTGGGAATTCCCATTCGGATGATCAGTTCGGCGCAAGGGGGTGTTTTTCCCCAGTGGGAACATGGTTCGAGGGTGACGTAAAGAGTAGATTTTGATAGCAGCTCTTTGTTGCGAACCGAGTTGACGGCATTTACTTCCGCGTGTGCCTCTCCGAATACACGGTGGTATCCTTCGCCGATAATGCAATCATCGTGCACAATCACGGCTCCTACCATCGGATTGGGGGAGACTCTTCCCCGTCCTTTTTCGGCAAGTTCCAATGCCCGCAACATGTATTCTCTCTTCATGATCAACGAAATGGGGATGATTACCGAGAATCGGGAGAGGATATGTGAGGACCAAAGGAGCCTGAGGCTTTTTGGTTTGAACCTCTACATACACATCCTTCCCCAATCGTCGGTAGTAAATCCGGTTGTTTGTATAAAGTAGTCTAAACGACTATATTCACCAATTTGTTGGGAACAACAATCACTTTCTTGGGTGTTTTTCCCTCCGACCATTTCGCCGTTTGCGGGTTGGCAAGGGCGGCGGCTTCTATTTCAGCGTTGGGAGTTCCGGCCGCGAAGTCCATTTCGAAACGGGGTTTCCCGTTGAATGAAATGGCGTAACGGATGGTATCTTCTTTCAAATACTCCTCGTTGAAGGTGGGCCATTGCGCGTCGCAAACACTACCTGCTCCTTCGAGCGCACTCCAAAGCTCTTCGGCGATGTGGGGGGCGAACGGTGCAAGTAATACTGCCAATGGTTGCAAAATATCCTTTTTGTTGCATTTGAGCGTTGTGAGTTCGTTCACACAGATCATGAAGGCCGAAACGGAGGTGTTGAAGGAGAATCCTTCAATGTCCGAACCTACCTTTTTAATCAGTTTATGCAGCGATTTCAACTCCTCTTTAGTGGGTGCGGAGGAGTCAATAGAGAGGGATCCTTTTCCATAGAAGAGGTTCCACAATTTGCGGAGGAAGCGGTGAACACCGTCGATACCGTTAGTGTCCCATGGTTTGGATTGCTCCAGCGGGCCGAGGAACATCTCATAGAGACGAAGGGTGTCGGCTCCGTATCGTTCCACAATGTCGTCGGGATTAACCACGTTGAACATCGATTTGGACATCTTCTCCACAGCCCACCCGCAGACGTATTTGCCCTCTTCGAGGATAAATTCGGAGTTGGCATATTCGGGGTTCCATTGGCGGAACCGGTCGATGTCGAGCACGTCGTTGCTCACCATGTTCACATCAACGTGTATGGGGGTTGTTTCGTATTGATTCTTCAGATTCAAGGATACGAACGTATTGGAGTCTTTGATACGATAAACGAAGTTTGAACGTCCTTGAATCATTCCTTGGTTGACCAACTTTTTGAACGGTTCGTCTTCGCATACAATGCCCAAGTCGAAGAGAAACTTATTCCAGAAACGGCTATATACCAAGTGACCTGTCGCATGTTCGGTTCCACCGATGTAAAGATCGACATTGCGCCAGTATTCATTGGCTTGTTTGGATACCAACTCGTTGTCGTTTTTTGGGTCCATATAGCGCAGATAGTATGCGGAAGAGCCTGCAAATCCCGGCATGGTGCAGAGTTCGAGGGGGAATCCTTCGTCGCTCACCCAACTTTTCGCACGTCCCAGAGGGGGTTCGCCCTGCTCGGTAGGAAGGAACTTGTCTATTTCGGGCAATTCGAGTGGCAGTTTTGATTCGTCCAACACGTACGGCATCCCGTTTTTGTAATATACAGGGAACGGTTCGCCCCAATAGCGTTGGCGACTGAAGATGGCATCTCGCAGACGGAAGTTGATTTTAACACGTCCGAGACCTGTTTCGGCTACATATTTCTTCGTGGCGGCGATGGCCTCTTTGACAGTCATGCCATTGAGGACCAATCCTCCTTCGCGGCTGTTCTCTGAGCGGGGAGAGTTCATCATGATTCCTTCTTTGGCATCGAAGCTCTCTTCGCTCACGTCGCATCCTTCGATAAGGGGAATGATGGGCAGATTGAATTTCTTTGCAAACGAGTAGTCGCGACTGTCGTGAGCGGGTACCGCCATGATGGCTCCTGTGCCGTAGCCAGCCAATACGTAATCGGCAATCCAGACAGGTATCTCTTCGAGGGTGAGGGGATTGATGGCGTATGAACCGGAGAATACTCCGGTAACGGTTTTCTCCATCATCCGTTCCCGTTCGGTTTTATGTTTGATGCTTCTGATGTACTCTTCAACAGCCTGTTTCTGGTCGGGAGTGGTGAGTTGAGCTACCAGTTCGCTTTCTGGAGCCAGGACCATGAAGGTGACACCGAAGATGGTGTCGGCACGGGTGGTAAAGACTACAAAGCCCTCTTCGTTCTCTTTTCCGGCAATTTTGAAGGTAACTTCGGCTCCTTCAGATCGTCCGATCCAATTCTTTTGAGTCTCTTTCAAGGATTCGCTCCAATCGATGGTGTCGAGTCCGTCCAACAGACGTTGGGCATAGGCCGATACACGGAGACACCATTGGCGCATCACCTGTTGTTCCACCGGATGTCCTCCGCGAATGGATACCCCTTCGCTCACCTCGTCGTTGGCCAGTACAGTCCCCAAGGCGGGACACCAATTTACCATCGTGTTGCCGAGATAAGCGATTCGGTAGTTCATCAATGTCTCTTGTTGTGCCTGTTCGTCCATGCCGTTCCACTCTTGGGCCGAGAACAGAAGCTCTTCACTGCACGCCACACGAAGTCCCTCGGAGCCTTGTTGGGCGAACGCTTCGACCAATTCGTCGATCGGGCGGGCTTGTTGGCTGTCGTAGCAGTAGTAGGAGTTGAACATTTTGATGAAGGCCCACTGGGTCCAGTGGTAGTAATCGGGTTCGCAGGTGCGAACTTCGCGACTCCAGTCGTAGCAGAATCCTATTTTGTCAAGCTGTTCGCGGTAACGTTCAATATTTTTCACCGTGGTGACAGCTGGGTGTTGTCCGGTTTGAATGGCATACTGCTCGGCAGGCAAACCATACGCGTCGTATCCCATTGGGTGAAGGACGTTGAATCCTTGCAGACGTTTATAGCGTGAGTAGATGTCGGAGGCGATATAACCAAGCGGATGTCCGACATGTAGTCCGGCTCCCGATGGATAGGGGAACATGTCCAACACGTAGAATTTGGGTTTCGAGGAATCCTCGGTTACTTGGTAGGTTTTGTTGTCAATCCAATACTGTTGCCATTTCTTCTCAATGGACTTAAAATTATACTCCATAACTGTAGTAGTTGTTGTCGTCGGGCAGTAGCCTGTTGGTTGGTTATCCATTTATTAACGGAGTGCAAAGGTACTGATTCTTTGCGAATGAAGGAAGAGCAAGGATTATTTCGATGCGTTGAAAAGTGTCGGATACAACATTTGCATCTTCTCGACAGAAGTTTGATACACTTTTTCATAAATGATCTCTATCTGACGAGCGATGGTCGATTCGTTTTCAAGGAAAATGTTGTGGGTCATCAATCTCATCACCAACGCCTGTTTATCGGGCGAATAGGGAGGCTGAATGTAGTGATAGGGGGATAGTTTAAATCCGAGTCGTTCATAGAATCCGATTCTTCGTTTTTCAATATCTCCGGTGGGAGGTTCGACTTCGAGAATGCATGGACGATCGAGGCGATTGAGAAGATGAGTGAAGGCCAATGATCCGAGTCCTTTGCCCCTAACGGAGGGATCAAAGGCCGCGTGCTCGACATAGGTAAAAGTGTCGAAATCCCATTGAGAGATGAATCCGACGGGGGAATCGTTCCATCGAAACAGGTTCAATTTGAAGAAGGGAGATTGACGATGTAACTCCCTGATCCGATCGAATGAAGGACGCTCATCGGCGGGAAACGCATCGGTAAACAACGATTCGATAAAGGCCCATTCTACATCTGTTGTAGGAGTGGCAGAGGTAATATTCATGAATAAATAATAACGGGAAGCAGTGCCTGCCGTGCCTCCGTTATGAATTTGAATGGAGACGCGGGCAGGTGCGTCTCGTTTATTTGGTCTTAATCACGTCAAATCCGGCTCCATATACCCCGATGGCGGCGCTCTGTGAGACAAAAGCCTCCGGGTCGATGTTCTTTACCAATCGGAAAATCTTTACCGACTCGCTTTTCTTAGCCATAACCACCAGTATTTTGGTGGGTTGTTTGGTGTACCAGCCCATCCCGTCCACAACGGTTACTCCACGAGGAATTTTGTTGATTTCGGTAGCTATCTCCGCAAATTTTTTGGAGAAGATAAAGAATTGGACAGACTGACGATCTCCGTTTATCACCATATCGACGGTGTACGAAATAATAACCATCACGGTAAGTCCATACACCACTTTGCTGATACTGCCGAAGATGAGGTAGGAAGAGGAGATGATGAGTACGTCGCAGTAAAGAATGGCACGGCCAATGGTAATGTTTCGGTATTTGTTGATGACAGCGGCGATGATATCTGTTCCGCCTGTACTTCCGTTGGCGGTAAAAACAATGCCGATACCGGCTCCGCAGAACAACCCTCCGAGAACAGCCGACATAAAAGGTTCTCCTTCCAAAAAGACCACCCCTTTGAAGAGCGGTTGCATGATGGAGAGTAATAGAGTCATAACAATTACTCCAAAGATGGTCTTAATGCTGAATTGCCATCCTAATATACGAATGGAAATGGCAAGAAGCACAAGATTGATAGCGGCATAAGTGACAGACATAGGAATTGTTCCGGTGGCATAATAAACCAACGCCCCAATACCCGTTACTCCTCCTGTTGTAATCTCGCTGGGCAAGAAGAAGGCGGTCCAACCAAAGGCATAAAGGAACAGACCAAATACAATGGTCGTATAATCCTTCAGCAAAAAATAGTTCTGTTTGATCTTGCTAATCATATAGTATGTTGTGAGTTAATTGATGGAAGGACATCAAAACAGCGCAAAGATACGGGACTTTTTTCAGATAAGCATAACAATCGAAAAACAGACCTTTTTTGAACATATTACTGTTACTTGGAGAGGCTCATTAGGTGATCAGTGATAAAAAATTGTATATTTGTCCGACTGTATGGAAGAACGTTTGAAAATATATGAGTTAGCGGAGCAATTTGCCGAACAAACGGATTGCTCTCTTTTTATTACCGGAAAAGCAGGAACGGGAAAAACTACCTTTCTGAGAGAGATCAGGACGCGCAATAACAAACAGATCGCAGTTGTTGCGCCGACAGGTATCGCTGCTATAAACGCGGGAGGTACAACCATGCACTCCTTCTTCCAACTTCCCTTTACCCCTTTTATACCCACTCCCGAAGGCAGAAAGAATTTGATCGAAAAGCAGCAGATGCGGAGCATGAAGCGCAAACTGTTGCGTGAGGTGGAGACGATTGTGATCGACGAGGTGAGTATGGTTCGTGCCGATGTGATGGATGCGGTCGATACCATCTTGCGTTACTACCGTTATCGACCCAATGAACCTTTTGGCGGAGTTCAGATGATATTCATCGGCGACCTGTATCAACTCTCTCCCGTAGCTCAATTCGAAGAGTGGGAATTGCAGGGGCGTTACTACCGTTCTCCCTATTTCTTTCATAGCAAGGTGATCCAAGAGAGCCCTCCGCTCTACGTTGAGTTCGATAAGATCTTTCGACAAACCAATCAGCACTTTATCAATCTGCTCAACGAAGTTCGCAACAACAAACTCTCCTATGAATCGATGGTGTTGTTGCAAAGTAGATATCAGCCCAATTTTAAGCCCGATAAGGAGGATTTCTTCATCACACTGTGCACCCACAACTACAAAGCCGATGCAATCAATGCGGAGGAGTTGGAGAAAATAGAGGCCGATACATTTAGCTTTAACGCTAAGATTGTGGGCGATTTTCCCGAACGCAACTACCCCAATGATTATACCCTCGAATTGAAAGTGGGAGCCAAAGTGATGTTTATTGCCAATGATCACGAAACTCCCCGTCGTTTCTACAATGGAAAACTGGGAGAAGTGGTGGAGCTTGACGAAGAGTCGATTGTGGTGAGAACAGAAGAGGGCGAATCCATTCAGGTAGGGCTTGACGTGTGGAAGAATGTATCTTACCGTGTCGATACCGATACCAACCAAATTGTAGAAGAGGAACTTGGTACATTTTCCCAATACCCACTTCGTTTGGCTTGGGCTATCACCATTCACAAGAGTCAAGGGCTCACGTTCGATCGTGCCATCATTGATGCAGGAGCCTCGTTCGCGCCGGGTCAGGTGTATGTAGCTTTATCCAGATGTCGCACGTTAGAGGGAATCGTCTTGTTGAGTCCTATCAATCCCAATAGTTTGGGTGTGGATAAGGAGGTGAGGTTTTTTGCTGATGCCAAGCCGTCGGTTGACGAACTCGTAGAACAGCTCCAGCAATCCAGACACAACTACCAACGGGTTATTCTTCACTCCATATTCGATTTCAAAGCCAATGCCGGAGAGATTGGTCGTATCGTACAGTTTGTAAAAGACAATGAAGGCTTCTTTGATGCGGAGGCGATTCGATTTATGGAGTATCTTCATACAACGATGAATGAGATCGAAGCTGTAGCCAATCGTTTCTCGGGGCAGATAGACGATCTCTTCAAACTGGATTCTCATGCAAGATTAAGAGAGCGTGTAGGGGCTGCCTCCGAATATTTCGGGGCTCAATTGGAGTTGTTGCTTAACAATCTGGATAGCCTTCCTATTGTAACCGACAGCAGGCAGGCCGCCAATGTTCTGGATGGTGATTTGAAAGAGGCGTATATCAATCTGACTCTCCGGCTTAAGTTGATTGAGGGATGTCGATCAGACTATTCCGTCACCAACTACTATGCGATAAAGAATCAGTTCAAGGCTCCGGCTTACTCCTTGAGTTGTTATGCCGGACGAAAGAAGTCGCCTGCATTGGTAAAGGTCGAACATATCGAGTTGTACAAACAATTGCTCGATTTGCGAAATACGATTTGTGAGGCTCATGACCTCCCTGTGTTTTTGGTTGCCAGTGGGAAATCGTTGCAAGATATGTGTAAACAACTTCCTGTTACCGAAAGGGAGTTGATGAACATTTCGGGCTTTGGCAAGGAGAAAACGCGCCGTTACGGACATCGGTTCATTGAGATTATTCAGCAGTATTGCGAGGAGAATGAAATTGATCCCTCTTCAGCTGAAAAGAGTCAGAAAGCAGCCAAGAGTGCAACTAAAGTCAAAGCGGAAAAATCATCCAAAGTAAAACCTCCATCCACGTTGGAATTGACCCTTGAGGCAGCGAACGAAGGCCTTTCTGTGGAGCAGATAGCCCAAAAGCTGAGTAAGGCGGTATCAACTGTTGAAGGCTATATTGTTAAGCTTGTCATTGCGGGGAAGCTTCCGGCTCATCAATTTGTAACTTCTGAAGAGCAGAAGGAAATCTCCTCCCGTTTAATCGAGGGAGAAACCACCAGCGGTGTCTATGCCGCTCTCGAAGGAAGAGTCAGCTATATGCAGATTCGTCTTGTAAATCATATTCTTGCCTCTGAACAGGGTGCCTGATCTATCCTTTTTTATCTTGTAATCCGATTACGGATTGATCACAAACGGAAATTTCCTTGTTCGTGAAGCCTCTCCTATTCGATAATATTCGATGTGCAGAATAAACAATCCCCTTTGCGAACTGCTTAAATTGCTCTCCGAAAGATTCCATGTAAATTGTCCCGATTCGTTCATCGGCAGATTGTTTGCCGGTTGAGCGATCAGTCGTCCTCCCAGATCGTATATTCGCACGTGCCAAGAGTATCCCGATTGATCAAACGTGTAGTTGATT
>JBKEBB010000093.1:0-2800 GCA_047972845.1 Bacteroidales bacterium | reverse complement strand
AATCGTTGAATTCTATATATAATACATGATTGTGGAAAAAAGTTCAGTTGTTTATCTAAAGGGCCTAATCGTATAATCGGTATTTTGCCTCTGAGAGGCAAGCTTAAAGTACTACATTGTGTATTTATCAGTTCCACGATTCCCCGCTTCCACGATTCACCCCTCACTTTTTTTTAAAAATATAAATCAGCCATATATGTATTCAATTAAGAAAATGCTATACAATTTGGGAATACAGCTGCAGCAGGTGAAGTACCTGAATAGACGTATTGTGTTTACAATAGACCTCCTTCTTTCGGGCTTTGCTTCGCTTACCACCTTTACCATTCTGTATCGGGTGGTTCCGGCGCTGGTATCGAACATCTCAATCGTTGTTCTGCTGGGGTCCTCGATCTTTTTTTCGGGGGTATTGCTCTACTTCTTTAGGGCTTATCGTATTATCATCCGACATAGTACGACGCGTGACTTGATGACCTTCTTCTACGTGGGAACCATCAAGAGTGTGTTACTGGGTTGGGTGTGTTCATTCTACATGAGGGCGTTTGCCTGGGAGGGGCTGCTGTTGTTCATCGTGTTTGATGCGGCGTTGACAGTTTTCTTGCTGTTGATGTTTCGTAGTACGCTGGTAAGTCTCTACTACTCGCTGTTGCGCAACGGACCAACCAAAGGAAAACAACCGGCACGGGTGTTGATTTATGGGGTGGACGAGGAGTGTATGCAGTTGGCGTCGGGGTTGCATTCGCAGTCGGCCAACAAGCTTTCTCCGGTGGGATTGCTGGAGGTGACAGACCAGAAGCAGAAGATCCGTATTCATAACCTGCCGGTGATACAGGTGGCAGACGAACATGAGTTGGCACAGTTTGTGAAGAGTAGTAGCATCCACGGGATTGTCTTTGTAAAAGAGGAGATGGTCAGGGCTGAGGAGAGCCGAATGGTGGAGTGGTGTATGTCGCTGGAACTGGATATGTATGTGATGCCGATGATTGAGCGTACCTCGGGTGAGGTGAAAAAGCATGTCAGAGAGGTGCATATAGAAGACCTGCTGGGCAGGGAGCGTATAGGTATTGAGACAGATAAAATTGAGTCGATGGTTCGTAACCGTTCGGTCTTTGTGACAGGTGCGGCGGGATCGATCGGCAGTGAAATAGCCCGACAGCTATGTAGGATAGGAGTCGGGAAACTGGTGTGCTACGACAATGCGGAGACTCCGCTGCACAACCTCGAATTGGAGATCAGACGAAGTTTTCCGGAACTGGATGTGGAATTTATCTTAGGAGATGTGCGCTCGTCGAGACGGGTGGAGGCTTCGTTTGCACGAATAAAACCGGAGATTGTGTATCACGCGGCGGCCTATAAGCATGTGCCGATGATTGAAAGAAATCCCTGTGAGGCGGTGTTGGTGAATGTGTGTGGCACACGCAATTTGGCAGAGATGGCGATTAAATATGGAGTGAAGCGTTTTGTGATGATTTCGACAGATAAGGCGGTGCGCCCAACCAATGTGATGGGAGCTTCGAAACGGCTGGCGGAGATGTATGTGCAGGCGTTGAACCATATGGAGTCGTGCAAGACCCTTTTTATCACCACTCGCTTTGGAAATGTGTTGGGTAGTAACGGATCGGTGATTCCGCTCTTCAAGGAGCAGATATCGAAAGGTGGACCGGTGACGGTGACTCATCCGGATATTACTCGCTATTTCATGACCATTCCCGAAGCATGTCGTTTGGTGCTTCAAGCCTCGGCGATGGGTGAGGGAGGTGAGATCTTTGTGTTTGATATGGGTGCTCCCGTTCGTATTGTCGATCTGGCTAAACGAATGATCAAACTGGCCGGACTGAAGTTGGGCGAGGATATAAATATTGAATTTACCGGACTGCGGCCGGGCGAAAAACTCTATGAAGAGCTGTTGACCGAGCAGGAGTCGACGACGGAGACACAACACGGCAAGATACGCCGGGCGTTGGTGAGTGCTGCCGAGTTTGAACCGCTCAACCTCCGGATCATGGATTTGGTGATGGCATCGCGGGCTGTGAAGATTGAGGAGTCGGTGTTGCTTTTGAAAGAGCTGGTACCGGACTTTATAAGCAACAACTCCAAATTTGAAGAGTTGGATAAGAAGAAAGAGGAGAAAAGTGTAATCGTGTAATCGGGGAAGAGTGTTGAATCGTTTAATCGTTGAGGAAACGTGTAATCGTGTAATCGTTGAATCGTATATATAATACAAAATTGTGGAAAAAAGTTCAGTTGTTTATCTAAAGTGCCTAATCGTATAATCGGTATTTTGCCTCTGAGAGGCAAGCTTAAAGTACTACATTGTGTATTTATCAGTTACACGATTAACCAAATCCACGATTCCACCTCTTACTAACCGATTTCACAATTACACGATTCAACGATTCACCGTTTCATCGCCGATTTCACAATTACACGATTACACGATTTCTGTAAACGATTCACCAAATCAACGGTTCCACGACTGAATATATAAATAAACATATATCTATTTGTACATGAAAATTGTTGTTGTTGGGTTGGGATATGTTGGGCTGCCATTGGCGCGCCTATTCTCAACCAAGTATAAAACATTGGGTTTTGATATCAATCAAAAACGTGTGGAGGCTCTTAACCGTGGGGAAGATGATACCCTCGAAGTGAGTAACGAAATATTATCGGAGGCGATTGCTAAATTTGGTTTCCGCTGTACCTCCTCGTTGGATGAGGTGCGCGGTTTCGCGGCACATGGAGATACGGGTGGTGGCTTTGAAGAATCGACCGTGTTTATAGTGACCGTTCCTACTCC
>JBKEBB010000072.1:0-4920 GCA_047972845.1 Bacteroidales bacterium | reverse complement strand
CTGTTGACACATTTTCCCAATTGTCGGTTGACTGTGGGCGTGCCAATACGATAATAAGCAAAGCGAATACAAGCACTCGAAAAACAAAGGGCAGATGGCGAGCATAAATTCGCCAGGTGGGTTTCATTTTCTCGAATGGTTGTGTTGTCGACACTTGTAGTGTTGCGAATGTATTTCTTTGTTTCCAAACATACCACCCGATCAGAGGGATGAGCAGAATCAATAGAAATAAATATGTGGGATTGGCAAAAATCATTGTTAACAGCTATATTTTGGTTTTTTGAATCAAACGTTTCTCACCGAAAATGTGAGAAGACGAACTTATTCACTCTTTTCTTTCTTGTTGTCACTGCTTTCCACTTCTTCGGTAGGCTTGTTCACCTCTTCAGGTTGTGTTTTCTCTACGAAGAATATTGCTTGCATAATGGACGATTCATTTTCGTGAATGGTTGGTTTCCATTTGGCAAACTTAACAAAGTCCGACAATTCGAGAATTTGTTTCAACTGATCAAATACCTCTTTCGCTTCCGGATTTCGTCGTATCTGCTCCAAGATCTCATGGGATGTCATCTCCATAGCGTTTACATTGAATCGATCTTCCATATATACCCTCAACACCTCGGTAATTTGAGTATAATACTCTTTTTCCATACCGTTTTGCCAGATTTTTTCCTTCTTGATCTGCTCCAACGCGTTGAAGGCGGCGATATGTGGAGGGAGTTTTGGTTCTTCTTTTACGAACAATCCTATAATCGATTGTTTGTTTTTGTACAATTTATAGAGATAGATAGCAGCGAAGATCAAAAACAAGATTCCCAATGCCAGTACAACATATAAATGGTAATCTCCCCATACGAATTGGGGGGTTATTACCGGTTTAATGTCAAAGTATTGGATGTTAACAGTATCTACAGGGAATGTTACTACCTTCAGACCTAAACCGTTTGAATAGATGGTATCTCCCTTTTCAGTGGAAAATGCAATCGGTGAGATGTGGTATATCCCTTCATCGAAAGAGGTGATTAGCAAATCCTGATTGATCTGAATCCTTTCATCTGATAGAATGGTGGTATCTGGCTTTAAACTCTCCAATACCTCAATTCCAGCTGTAAGGGTATCTATAAAAAGAGGGAGGGACACATTCGTTCTTTTATCATGGGATAATTCGATGTGAAGGCGTGTCTGATCTCCAACCAATATTTGGGTCGAATCAATTGAAATTCGTGCTGAGATGTTACTGTCAGACTGCCCGTGTAATAGGGTAGGCAGTAGTAAGGCAATTAAAACGGCAATTATATTGTATTTCATATTCATCTCTCAATGGTTGTAGAGAAAGAGTTTGTTTTACTTGATATAGACTTTTATCCTCTTCGCGAAAACAGTGTGGAGAGTGATTTTACATAATCATCTTCAGTGGTAATGGAAACAGAGTCAACACGACTTTTCTTGAACGATTCGATCGCATTGAATTGTCGTTTCTCCCACCATTTCGCATACGCAGATCGAACATTCGCCGAAGAGGTGTCAATCCATCTTTCAGCTCCTGTTTCAGCGTCACGAATCATCATTAGTCCTACATCCGGTAATTCGGTTTCCCTTTTATCATACACTTGAATGGCAACAATGTCGTGTTTGTTGTTTGCAATTGAAAGAGCATCTTTATAATCCCCCTTGTCGATAAAGTCTGAGATAATAAAGGCAGTGCAACGTTTCTTAATCGCATTGCTGAGGTACTGAAGAACGTGTGAAATGTTTGTACGAGTCTCCTCGGGTTGAAAGTCGATTAACTCACGAATCACATACAGAATATGTTTCTTTCCTTTTTGTGGAGGAATGAACTTTTCGATGCGATCAGAGAAGAATATTACCCCGATTTTGTCGTTGTTCTGGATGGCTGAAACGGCCAATGTGGCAGCAATCTCTGTAATAATATCCTTTTTCATCGCGTTGACAGTTCCAAACTCTCTACTTCCCGATACATCGATCAGTAGCATAACGGTTAGTTCACGCTCTTCTTCGAATACCTTTACATAGGGCCGATTGTATCTGGCAGTTACGTTCCAATCAATGTCGCGGATGTCATCTCCGTATTGATAGTCGCGCACCTCCGAGAAGGCCATTCCTCGTCCTTTAAACGCCGAATGATACTGTCCCGCGAAAATATTGCGCGATAATCCTCGGGTCTTTATTTCGATCTGCCGAACTTTCTTTAATAGTTCGTTGGTTTCCATAATCTGTGATAGTTCAGAGTTTATCGTTCAAAACTCATGGGTTAAATAACCATTGGTTTTCTCAATCTCCTTTATCGGTAAACGTTCAGTTTTACCTTCTATAACGATTAAGGCACCTCAACTTTGTTCAGAATCTCGCTTACGATCTCTTCCGCGGTAAGGTTGTTGGCTTCCGCTTCGTAGCTCAATCCGATTCTATGGCGCATTACATCGTGACATACCGCGCGAACGTCTTCTGGAATCACATATCCTCTTCGTTTAATGAAGGCGTATGCACGAGCCGCAAGAGCAAGGTTTATCGATGCACGAGGAGAAGCTCCAAAGGAGATCATATTTTTTAGACTGCTTAAGCCATGTTCTTCTGGGAAACGAGTAGAGAATACGATGTCAACAATGTATCTTTCAATTTTTTCATCGAGATATACTTCGCGAACGATTTCTCTGGCTTCGATAATCTCTTCCGGTTTTAATATAGGAGTGATAGGTTTCAACGGAGCTCCGATGTTTTGACGAATGATCAGTTTCTCTTCCTCTTTCTTCGGATAGCCAATGATCACCTTAAGCATGAAACGGTCCACCTGTGCTTCAGGAAGAGGGTATGTTCCTTCTTGTTCAATCGGGTTCTGAGTTGCCAATACCAAGAAAGGATCATCCAATTTGTAGGTGTTTTCTCCGATAGTAATTTGACGTTCCTGCATCGCTTCCAATAAAGCACTCTGCACTTTTGCCGGAGCACGGTTGATCTCGTCTGCCAATACGAAGTTAGCAAAGATTGGTCCTTTTTTTACTTGAAACTGTTCGTTTTTCTGACTGTAAACCATCGTACCGATAACGTCAGCAGGCAGAAGGTCGGGTGTAAACTGAATTCGGCTGTATTTGGCATCAATCAATGATCCAAGTGTTTTGATCGCAAGCGTTTTTGCCAAACCGGGAACTCCTTCCAATAGAACGTGCCCATTCGATAAAAGGCCTATGAGAAGGGATTCAACCAAATGCTTCTGACCTACGATTACTTGATCCATACCCATTGTAATCATATTTACAAACGCGCTTTTGCTTTCAATACGTGCGTTCAACTCTCTGATATCTACACTCTGATTCATAGTCTTATTGGTTTTTCGTTTTTTTGGTTTTGCTGAATTCTGGTTGTTAAATTAACGAGCTCTCGTTAAACGCTTATTTATTTGTTTTCGGGAGCGTGCAAATATAGTAATTAATCAGCTATTATGCTATATATTTTGTTAAAAATAGAGTGCGTCAAAATTGCTGTTTCTCTTTTTCAGCCACTTTGAAGAGCAATCAGTGGGTATGCAATTGATTATCAATATTGAATTGTTTTAGATGTGGTCATTGGTTTTACCTTCCTTATTTAATGATCAACCTCCCTGAATTTGACTCATACCTTTGTTTTTTATATTGAATATTTAAACTAAGGGTGCGCGATTCTATTTCATATTTGATCACTAGTAGATTCTTTTTTATCTCTGCAGATCCTCAATTTGGAATAATTGGGGTTGTTTTTCTGTTCTGATTCTACCTTTCTGTGTTTTGTCGATAGTTAAACCCTGTAATGTTTATAAAATCGTTCATTGACCATTTGTCTGTTTTTTCTACAAAAAATATGCCATAGATTATCCCAAAACTACGTTTGTTTTAAAATTATAAATGTTATCTTTGCCTCACTACTTTCTTTATATGTATCTCCTTTATTCAGATAGATGCTGCTATATATGAACAAAGCTCATTTAGAAATGTTACAACCATATGGGGCAATCCTATTTTCCTTTTTCAGTAAAATGAGAAACGAAGTTGAATACATGATCTAAACAAAAAAAGAATAAGTGATTTAATTTGAAATTGACTAACCTACTTAAATGCTACAATTATGAAAATCGAACTTCCCGCGCTGCCTTACAACTTAGGCGATCTTGCTCCTACAATTAGTGAGCGTACATTGGAATTTCACTACGGAAAGCATCACCAAGCTTACGTAAATAACGTGAATACACTCAAAGCGAATACCCCCTTGGAAGGAGCATCGCTTGAAGAAATAGTAAAGAAATCAGAAGGTGCTTTGTTTAACAACGCTGCACAAGTGTGGAATCATACCTTCTATTTCACCTCCCTTTCTCCTAATGGTGGCGGTGAGCCTGTTGGTCGTTTGGCTGAAGCTATTGTTGCCAAGTGGGGCAACTACGGACAATTCAAGGCCGAGTTCAGCAGTGCTGCTGTCAGTCTTTTTGGTGCCGGTTGGGTTTGGCTGGTGGCTAACGAACAAGGGAAATTGGATATTGTGAAAGAAGGCAATGCCGGAAATCCAATGACCCGTGATCTGAAACCTCTACTTACATTCGACGTTTGGGAACATGCCTACTATTTGGATTATCAAAACAGACGTCCCGACCACGTGAACGCGATTTGGGATATTGTTAACTGGAAAGAGATTGACAAACGTTTTTAATCGGAGATTCTCCTTTGTGGTGTATTAATACAACAGTCAGGCTGTCTGAGTAATTCGGACAGCCTGTTTTTGTTTTCGGCGAAGTGGTTTAATGACAATTCCTTTTATACCCCGTATTATCAACGATTCATAAATACTACCAGACAGGGATTGCTTTCTTCATTCAATCGAATGATATTATCCATAAACTGGAATTCTATTTCTTCTTTATCAATTCGGGGTTGTATA
>JBKEBB010000279.1:0-7657 GCA_047972845.1 Bacteroidales bacterium | reverse complement strand
GTCACGGGAAATTAAAGAATGACGGTTTATTTTTTTTACCCACCGAAACAACCCCTTTTTCAAAAAGTCTTTCGGCGCTCTTGTACTACTTTGTTCTATGAAAATTTTCCAAAGATCGCTTTTTTGCTTTCCCTTCCCACCCAAACGACCGCTGCCGTTTTTCATTCGAAAGTGGGTGCAAAGGTAAATCATTTTCCCTATTCCCTCCAAATATTTTGTGAATATTTTTCGAAAATATTTCAGTCTCTCACCTCGCTTATCCCCCTCCCTCGCTTGGAAAAGTGATGCAAAAGTACTCCTTTACCCCATACGCTCCAAATATATTCCAACCTTTTTTATGCTCAAAAACATACCCGGACACGCAACTGCCTTACCCTCAAATCCGTGAGCAGGTCATTTTTTTTCAACAAACTGAAGGGGAAAGGTGGAATCGTGGAATCGCGGAATCGTTTATAGGGGGAATGTGGAGGCGTGGAGGCGTGAATTCGTTGAGCCGGGTGGGCAGAAAAAGTGGAATGGGGGAATCGTGGAAGCGTTTATCAGAGGAGATGGGAAGGAGTGGAGGCGCGAATTCGTTGAGTCGGGAGGACAGAAAAATGTGGAATCGTTGAATCGCGGAATCGTTTATTGGGATGACGGGTGGGAATCGCTGAATTATGTAGGGGCGCATAGTTGCGCCCAACGGCAATAATGCATGATTAAACATGAAAAACACCCCACAGCCCATCAATCTATTTACCGATTTACTCGTTTGCCGGTTATTGATTGAGATGATCGACCGATCATCTCAATAGGAATAGCACCTTATATATAATAGGAGTACAGTGGATAATATTGCGCTATACTCATTGGGCGCAAATATGCGCCCCTACACAATTAAACGCTTCCCTGCTTCACCGATTCCACTTTTCCTCCCTCCCGACTCAACAAATTAACAACTCAACGACTCCACAAAAAAAGAACGGCTCCTTTACACCAAAAGGTCTGCTCCTCTGATACAAAACGTATAGACGTCTTATGCAAAAGAAGCAGACCTTTTTGAAGAGGGAAAATGGCCTTGTGAAAAAATGGTTATCGATAGTGCTTTTTACTCCGCATGTATCAATTCATACAGATCGCAAATGGGAATCTATAGTGAACCAGTATTACCCACGGAGTTCGAGCAACACCACATTTTCCACATGGTGGGTGTGGGGAAACATATCGACAGGTTGTACTTTAGTCACCTTGTATTTGGAGTCGAGCAGGCTTAGATCACGCGCCTGAGTGGCGGGATTGCAACTTACATACACGATACGGCGGGGCGAAGCCGACAGAATGCAGTCGATCACATCGTCGTGCATTCCGGCACGGGGAGGATCGGTGATTATTACATCGGGAGCACCATGTTGCTCGACAAACTCACGAGTGAGGATGTCTTTCATATCTCCGGCATAAAAGAGAGTGTTCGAAAGGTTATTGAGTCGAGCATTTACTTTTGCATCCTCGATGGCCTCAGGGACATATTCTATGCCTATGACCTGACGACATTGGCGTGCCACAAAATTGGCGATGGTGCCGGTGCCGGTATATAGGTCATACACCAATTCATTGCCTGCAAGTTCGGCAAATTCGCGTGTTATCTTATAAAGGTTATATGCCTGCTCCGAGTTGGTTTGATAGAACGACTTGGGTCCGATGCGAAATGTGAGTCCTTCCATCTCCTCCTCTATGTAGTCCGATCCGGCAAATGTGATTACTTCCTGATCGGTAATAGTGTCGTTGCACTTGGTATTAATGATATATAGCAGTGAAGTGATCTCGGGAAACTGCTCGCGAAGATAATTGAGCAAAGCGATACGTTCCTCTTCCCTCTCCTCAAAGAACACGACAATTACCATCAGTTGTCCGGTAGAGGTGGTACGGATAACGAGGGTACGCATAAATCCGGATTGCTCCCTAAGATCAAAAAAAGGATATCTATGCTCCAGACAGAACGAACGAACCGCGTTTCGGACACGATTGGACACATCCTCCTGCAACCAACACGTATGAATATCGAGCACCTTATCGAACATTCCAGGGATATGAAACCCTACCCCATTGCGACATTGATCGTCGGTTTTATCCAATTCTTCACGAGTAAGCCACTTTTTATTGGAGAAAGTAAATTCAAGCTTGTTGCGATAATAGATTGTTTTATCAGATCCCATAATGGGAGATATAGGGGGGAGATCTACTTTTCCTATACGAGAAAGGTTATCGACCACCTGTTGTTGTTTAAAGGACAACTGCACCGGATATGGTAAATGTTGCCACTTACATCCGCCGCAAACACCAAAATGTTCGCAAAACGTGTCGCAACGTTTGTCGGAGAGTGAGTGATAGCGCACAATACGTCCCTCTCCATAGTTCTTTTTCTTTTTAGTGAGTTGTATATCGACTACATCGCCGGGAGCACCAAAGGGCACAAATACAACCATATCATTAATACGGGCAATGGCTTTACCTTCGGCGGCAACATCGGATATAGTTACGTTTTCCAAAAGAGGATGAGGACGGTTTCTGCGAGACATAATAGTTTTAATTGTATGTAATAATTGGGATTGATAACAATGAAAAATTACCACGAAAAGGATTTCTTAGTCTTGGCAATAAGGAGCAAGCTATTTTTGCGTGCGGCTACTTTTGGGTTCTTTACGTACACTCCATCCGAAACAGCCTATTTGTTCGCCCATCTCGTAGTAATTGCCATGAGAATAGACCAGCAGATTGGCATCGCTCAGTTTGAACTGTCCGGTTTCGGGATCGAGGTATCTGTCATCGACGGTGATATTGATCACATCGGCTAAAAACATGTCGTGAGTGCCCAACGAAATGATCTCGCGCACACGACACTCAATACTTACAGGTGACTCTTCGACAAGGGGAGCCTGTACATATTTTGACGGAATCGGAGTGAGTTTCATTTCTTCGAATTTGTTATACTCCTCGCCTGAACGAACACCACACCAGTCAGTAGCATAGGCCATCTCTTTTGTGGTAAGATTGATGACAAACTCTTTGTTTTTAACTAATATGGGATAAGAGTGGCGGGACGGGCGAACTGAGATATAACACATGGCCGGATCGGTATTGACTGTGCCGACCCAACTGACGGTAATCAGGTTGTATTCTTCGGGCGAAGCACCACAACTGACCAACACCGCGGGAAGGGGATATATTAATGTCCCCGGTTTCCAATCAAGTTTCATTTATTATACCTTTATTTCAATACTACTTGGTCTTTAGACAAAAGATGTGAGCAATATTGACATTTCAAAATTCCCTTCTCCTTATTTACCACCTCAAAATGGGTGTCCATAGGTTCGTTGTTGGTGATACATTTGAGATTGTTGCACTTGACAATGCCGATCACCTCATCGGGGAGTGTAATCTGATTTTTCTCAACCACCTCGTAATTGCGAATGATATTGATTTTAGCATTGCCTGCAACAAGGGCGATCTTACGAATCTCCTTTTCATCAAAATAGAGATTGGTGATTTTAATGATCCCTTTGGTTCCCTCTTTACTGCTGTTGAGATTATTTCCGATAGTGATGCTGTTGGATAATTTTTCAAGACCCAACATGGCAACCACTTTAAAGAGGTTTTCCGAAGGAATATGGTCTATAACCGTGCCGTTTTCGAGAGCAGCAACCTGCAATTCTTTTTTCATGTTTGAAAAATATTAGGGTAGTTCTTCTTCAATATCAAATAAGTCGTTTCTGTCGATCTGATTTGTGGGAACCAGTTTTCTCCATGTTCCGTAATCTATATTTATCATCCCTTGACGAGTCGCGATGCGAGGATCGGAAGTGGTGAGATGGTAATGATTGGTGTAGTCGATGGTTCTGACCTGAAGTGTATCGCCGTTGTACACAACATGTGTATATAACAGCAGGGGATCAGACAACTCAAGGGGAATATCCCTCATGTACTGTAAATTCTTGAGATTAATCTCTTTTTGTTCAAACCCACTGACCAAGGTATCGCTAATGAGTCGCAGGGTGGAAGAATTTAAGAGTTGAGCCGGATAGATATTGCCTTCGTAGCGACCGCAGAGACCATTTTTGATTGTATTGTTCAATGGTTTACGAATATCCACCGCACGAGAGATAAACTCTCCGTCGTAGGGTTTCCACCCTTTGTTGGTGAGTACTCCTCGAAGAATTTCGTTGCCACGAGGGGTGATCTCATATATTTCTCCAATTACAGGGAATAGGTCGTATTCGCAAATCAGTTCAAAGCCGGTGCCGTACTTATCAAATCCATGTCCTACGTAAGGAGGAGAATAAGGAGGACACCCCTTGTTGAAATATAGGATGGAGCTGTTCTTGTACTTCGGATCGGCTAAATTCCAGAAATCGGCAGAAAAGGCGAAACTGGGATCAAACAAGGAAGAAAACCGAATGACAGCATATCCGGCATATTCCGCGTTATCAAAGGGAGAGCCGGGATAGGTAAGATTGACGTAATCACGAAAGAACGGATCGCAAATATCAACAAAACTAACATCCCTGGCGTAGTGAACAAATCCGCGAATGTCGCGATAACGATTGCTCAAATAATTCTCTACTTCGGATAGTGGGATGAATTTCTGGTAAACAGGAAGAACATGAACATTGAGGCTTTCGAGAAATCGTTTTTTAGCAGAAAGATTAAACAAAGAATCCTGAATCTTCAGTGCTATTTCGATAATAGTATTGACATCCGACGAGGTTAGAGGGCTTTTATCGAGTAACGAATCGAAAGATTGAATGTTATAGCCGTAGGAATGTAAAATCGGTTCATATATATCCACCACCCCATTGAGAGACTTCATCGCTTCCTTATTCATCTCACCCTCAAAAACGAGAATATCCTGCACCGGCAGTTTGGTACAGCTGACAATCAGTAGCAGAAAAGCAATCGGTATGAATATGAATTGTTTCATTAAACAAAGAATACTGAGTAGTTAAAACAATATATCAATTTCAGAGGTAAATGCCCACATAGGAGTCATCCCTCTTGTCGCATGATAGGAGGCGGAGACTTTAAGCGGAAGAATGATACTAAGAGGAATTCTGATCCACGAGGGAACGGTGAACCGATGCAACCCAAAGAGTGATCCCAACTGAACCCCAACCGTTGGAACAAAGGTGGGATTGGTAACAACTAAACTCTTGTATTTCTCCTCAAAATTGGAAAAGTCAGGATTTAGATAGACATTCTTATCAACAAAGATCTTATCGCGTACATCTATACCTCCTTCAAGATAGGCAAATACAGAAAAGAAGCGCCTTTCAGAAACAAAGACATCGAGGGTATATTTGACCCCTCCTTTGATGTTCCACATAAATTGCTGTAGGTCGGCCCCTTCAATCATTTTAATAAACTTATCAATCTCCCTTGCATCGGAACTCTTGGTGATAAAATCGCCATTACGGGAATAGAAGCCTGAGATGGTCGGATTGATCCAGTGAATAACCTTTCCTTTTCGTAACCCACTACGTCCGAGGTTGGCCGTATTGAAGTTTATCATACTTAGATTCAATCGTCCACCAACAGAAAAATTATCACCACCTACTACCCCTAAGGTAACTAAAAAGGAGTTAGCTACACGGGAACGGACAAATCCGCGAGAGAATGGAGGATGAATAATCTGATCAAACTCTTCCACCTGATCATCACTGATCATATCAGTTGGCATTTGACTTCTTTCACTACCGTAGGGGATAGCTATGCAGTAAACTACCTTTGAGTTGTCGAAGATATATTTATCAATATCGTTTCCACTCAATCTCAGGTCTTGCAAAATATCTCTTTCATCCCCTTGAAACGCCCGAGAGCTGGCCTCCCAGATCTCCAACATAGAGGTATATGTCGCGATTACAGCCTGAGAAAGAAGTTCGGATTTACGTTCGGATAAGTTATATACACTGTCGGGGATGCCATTATACATGTTGAGCTTCTGATTTTCTACCCGCATGTATTGATATCCGCCATACAATTCAGGAGAGTTGATCTTCTTATCTCCCATTGCATACCACGTTTCGCCCTTGAGATTGACCGATTTTGTTTTGACTCCGTTGTAAAAATCGTGTAGAGCTTTATTGTTCACAATTGCAGCGGCAGTGAACCCGCGATTCACAAACATGTGTCCGGTAGCAAAACCATCTTGAAGGAAATGCTCGGCAAATGCTTCATAAAGCAATGCGTAATACATCTGATCAGTTGCCTGAATGGTATCTCCTGCTCGGAGTGAACGTCCGGACTGTTCAGCTAAATGAATCGCGAAGAAGTGGAGGGTGAAATATTTGGTTAGACAGTTGGTCAACTCCAGTTTATCGAAAACACTGTCTATATTGGCAGGATCTTTTAAGGCCTCTATCATATCAACGTCGATCATTTTCAAATGATCATTCAACGATCGGCCGTAGTTAAGGAAGTGTGAGAGATCCCTAATAGCCATCATTCCATAAGCCGGATTAATGGAGAGTAGTTCAGTGGGCTTGGCTCCTGGATTAAATTTCTCCATCTCTCCTGACTCAAGAGCCAGAATCCGATTGGTCTTGGAATAGGGCGTTTGCAGATCAACTTCCAACAACAGCGGATTTGCTACATGATCTCCACTAAGGGCATTCAATACTCCGTAGGTAACTTGATTGGGTTTGATCGTAAGACCGGATAGGACTTTCTGATGTTTATGCAAATTATTTGTTTCAAGACGATAGAGCCGATTCATCATCGCCTGAGCAGAATCTATATTGGTAAATATACCGGACTCCACCAAACGATAGGGAAGAATGGCAAATGCTTCATCACCTATCTTTTTATGTTCGGCAAAATCGAAGGAAGAAAGGCTTACTACCAAACTCAACGCGATAAGGAGATGAAGGATTCTTTTCATTGTATGGGTCAATAACGAGGTTTGATATTTCAAAATACAGCCAATCGAATATTAAAAGAGCTAAGCTGCTATTTGCAGCTGAGTTCTATTTGATGCAAAAATTACAACACGCCCAGCACATCGCAGATAATGGCCTGTCGCATATAAACGCCATTGCGTGCCTGCTCGAAATAGTATGCTTTAGGACTATCGTCCACATCAATCGCGATTTCATTTACTCGGGGAAGTGGATGGAGAATACGGAGATTTTCACGACTGTTCTCTATCATTTCCTTATTGAGAACATATACATTCTTCACCTTTTCATACTCCATCAGATCAGAGAAACGTTCACGCTGCACACGTGTCATGTAGAGAATATCGGTCTGATTAATGATCTCTTCAGAAAAGTCGGATGTTTCAACAAAACGGATATTGTGCTTATTGCAAAGGGTTTTATATTCTTCGGGCATTTTCAACTCTTCGGGAGCAACAAAGGTAAAGGTCGGATTGAAGTGCCATAAGGCCATAAGCAGTGAATGAACGGTTCGTCCGTATTTCAAGTCGCCCACCATGGTGATGTTAAGGTTCTCAAGTCGGCCTTGAGTCTTATAGATCGAATAAAGATCGAGCATGGTTTGAGTGGGATGCTGGTTGGCTCCATCTCCGGCATTGATCACTGGCACATCGGCCACTTCCGAAGCATACTTTGCCGCACCCTCAAGGTAGTGGCGCGTGATGATAAGGTCGGCAGAGTTGTTTACCCTC
>JBKEBB010000314.1:0-7104 GCA_047972845.1 Bacteroidales bacterium | reverse complement strand
CATCCCAACGGAGGAGGCACAGCGTATGCTCGACTCTCTCACCATCGAATCGCCTATAGAAAAACGACGATACTACATTGTCGTGGGGAAACACACATGGGAGGTGGACTGTTTTGAGGGGGAGAACAGCGGACTGCGAATCGCGGAGATCGAACTGGAGGAAGAGGAAGAGGTATTTGTTCCACCCGATTGGTTAGACCGCGAGGTTACGCACGATTACCGCTACTCCAACTCCTCGCTGGCGGCATTTCCCTACTCGAAATGGAAGGAGACCGACAAAGATTGAACCAATAATCCCTAAACAAAGAGACTCTTAACCCAAGAACGGAGAAACAGGCGCAAGAACGGTTGATTTGACTCATTTAACCCCGACTGCCGACTTCACCGCTCCTTAATAACTATAATACTCAATTGTATGAATACGCAAAATATCCTTACCACTCTACAACGCAAATATCCGAATGAACCTGAATACCTACAAGCAGTAAAAGAGGTGTTACTCACTATCGAAGAGGAGTATAACAAACACCCTGAATTTGAACGCGCCCGCATCATCGAACGACTGATCGAGCCAGACAGAATATTCACTTTCAAGGTGACTTGGACAGACGACCGGGGCGACATACAAGTCAACACCGGATATCGGGTACAATTCAACAATGCCATCGGACCGTACAAAGGAGGACTGCGCTTTCACTCCTCGGTGACCCCTTCAATATTGAAATTCTTGGGATTCGAACAGATATTCAAAAACGCGCTCACTACCCTACCAATGGGTGGAGCAAAAGGAGGATCCGACTTTAATCCACGTGGAAAATCGAACGCTGAGATCATGCGGTTCTGCCAAGCATTCATGTTGGAGTTGTGGAAACACATCGGGCCCAACACCGATGTGCCGGCTGGAGACATCGGAGTGGGAGCCAGAGAAATTGGGTATCTATACGGCATGTATCGTAAACTCAAAGGAGACAACACAGGCACATTTACCGGAAAAGGACTCGATTACGGGGGATCATTGATTCGTCCGGAAGCCACCGGGTTCGGAGGACTTTACTTTACCCAGCAGATGATTGAGAACGCCGGGGACACACTGAAAGGTAAAACCATCGCCATTTCGGGATTCGGAAACGTGGCTTGGGGAGCTACCATCAAGGCAACTGAACTGGGGGCCAAAGTGATCACCCTGTCCGGACCCGACGGATACATTTACGACCCTGAGGGAATCTCTGGAGAGAAAATTGAGTTTATGGTAGAACTCCGCAATTCGAACAACGACGTGATACAACCGTTCGCCGACGCATTCCCTTCGGCAACCTTCTACGAAGGACGCAGACCGTGGGAGGTGAAGGCAGACATCGCCATGCCTTGTGCTACACAAAACGAACTCGACGGAGAGGATGCCAAGAAGTTGATCGAAAACGGGGTGAAATATGTGGCAGAGGTTTCGAATATGGGATGTACCCCAGAAGCGATCGACCTGCTCCTTCTGAACAAAATACCCTATGGCCCTGGGAAAGCGGTTAACGCGGGGGGAGTGGCCACCTCAGGACTCGAGATGACTCAAAACGCGATGCACATTAGCTGGACAGCGGAAGAAGTGGACAAGAAGCTCCATCAGATCATGGGTAGCATACATATGCAATGTGTCAAGTATGGTACCGAAGCCGATGGATACATCAACTATATGAAAGGAGCCAACATTGCCGGATTTATGAAAGTGGCCAACGCGATGATGGCGCAAGGAGTAATCTGATAACGATGAGAATATTCGTAACACTACTACTGGTTGGCTCATTCCTTCTGTCTCTTTATCCGATCGAGCGGGGTAAAGCCACCTTTTACGGAAAGAAGTTTCACGGGAGAAAAACGGCAAGCGGAGAGCGACTCGACAACAACGCTCCCGTTGCCGCCCATCGTACCCTGGAATTTGGCACGTGGGTGCGAGTAACTCATGCCGACACTCGATCAGTAGTATTTGTACGGATTATTGACAGAGGACCATTCGGTAGAGGACGGATTATTGATTTAAGTTATGCCACGGCGGAACGGCTGGGAATGGTGCGAAGCGGAGTAGCTGAGGTGGAGGTGAAGGTGGCCTCGGAGGTGGATTGGGCAATCAATACCCCTCCATTGAATCCCAACCCCATTGACAGGGTGGAATTTATTCGCACACCCGTTCCCGAAACACCCATGGTCAACACCACGATTCCTCCCTATAAAGAGCGAAGGAAGAAAGGACTATTATCATTCCCCCTATTCAAAAAGAAAGCTTCCTGATAAGAAAGCTTGCAAATGGGTGAGTATAGTGATTCCCACCTCACAAGAAGGGGAGAACAGAAATATTGTTACTTGGTTTTAGCTATTTTATTGGGATTTTTCTTCACAAAGTCGCTCCAATTACGACAACTGCTGCCTGCGGAGGTAACTTTGGATGTTTGGTAGAAGTGACAGAGAGCTGCGGCCAATCCATCGGTGGCATCGAGTTGATCAATCATACTCTCTTCGGGGATCGACAAGATCTGCTGAAGCATATAGGCAACTTGCTCTTTCGCGGCACCTCCATTTCCGGTGATGGACATTTTTATCTTTAAAGGAGCATACTCGTGAACCGGCATGCCACGATACAAAGCGGCAGAGATAGCAGCCCCCTGCGCTCGTCCCAGCTTAAGCATGGACTGCACGTTTTTGCCGAAGAATGGAGCCTCGATAGCCAATTCGGTGGGGTGATACTGATCGATGAGTCCCAACACTCGCTCGAAAATTCGATGGAGTTTTTGATAGTGATCACCCAATTTATGTAGATGAAGCACCCCCATGGTGATCATTTTCGGCTTTCCCGACACAATCTGCAGCAGACCATAACCCATGACGGTTGTACCGGGGTCAATACCTAATATGATTCGATCGCTCATAGCTCTATCTCCTCCATATAGGTGGTAAATCCCACTACGGAATGTCCAAACTTATTGGTCAGCATTCGTGCCAGTTTCTGTCCGCGCCCGTCATGCCACTCCAGATAGTGATCATTCGATTGGCTACTGAATTGAAGGGCTATACTGATTCCCTCCTCCGGATCCCCTTCACGCAAAATGCGCGAAAGACGGGGAAAGGTAAGCAGTCCGGTGGCCGTTGCCTTCGGAATATAAAACTCCCGAAGATAGTCAATAAAATGTTGGGCGGCAGCAGCCTCTACCACATAGGTTGTATTAATAATCATTGATAAGCAGGGTTGAAATGACAAAAATACGAATATAATCCTGAACATGGAACGCAATCAGGAATATCAACCATAAAAGCATCACTATATACAAGGACGAAATGAATGAATCGCCTCGAACTCCTCGAACAAATAGGTCCCAAAAAGGGAGTGAATCGTTTGTGTTCGCGCTCTAAACCCATTAAATTGTGCAAGGAAGAAGAGTGTAACCAATCATAATTTTACTAAAGAATGTCAATAGAAAGGAAGTGAAGAAAGAACTGTATGGTGATGAAATTGATACATAGAGGGAGGTTGGATTGCTCCACCGGGATAGGTGATAGATATCGAAAAAACAATATTTTCAGCCAATTCAGCCATTTTTTGTACCGTTTACCCGACCGATTGGAAAGGGCATTGAAATACAATCCGTTTAGGCTGTAACACACTCCTTTGAGGGACTAATCACACATAAAGATCACCGAATCAGTTAATACTTCTATATAGAGAAAACGAAACAGCCTCTTTTTTCGTACCTTTGTACCCGAAATTTGAAAATATATCAATGCAGAAGATTAGAAACATTGCCATTATCGCTCACGTCGATCATGGTAAAACCACGCTGGTAGATAAAATGCTACTTGCCGGGAAGTTGTTCAGAGATAATCAAGAGACTGGAGAGTTAATTCTCGACAACAACGATTTGGAAAGAGAGCGTGGAATCACAATTCTGGCCAAAAACGTATCCATAACTTACAAAGACTATAAAATCAACATTATCGACACCCCTGGGCACGCCGACTTCGGTGGTGAAGTTGAAAGGGTGTTGAATATGGCCGATGGATGTCTGCTCCTTGTTGATGCCTTTGAAGGCCCTATGCCCCAAACCCGTTTTGTGCTTGAGAAAGCACTCCATATGGGACTCAAACCGATGGTAGTAATTAATAAGGTGGACAAACCCAACTGTCGTCCAGACGAAGTGCACGAAATGGTATTTGATTTGATGTTCAGTCTGGACGCCACCGAGAACCAACTTGACTTTCCGGTGGTCTTCGGATCTGCCAAGAACGGATGGATGGGTCCTAAATGGGACACCCCTACCGACAGCATCACCTATATTTTAGACAGCATCATCGAGCACATCCCCGCTCCCGAAACACTTGAAGGATCTCTTCAACTACTTATCACCTCACTCAGCTACTCATCATACGTAGGTCGTATAGCCATCGGTCGTGTGCACCGAGGCGAGATCAACGACGGACAAGAGGTTTCTCTCTGCAAAAAAGATGGCACTATTCAGAAATTCCGTATCAAAGAACTCAATGTCTTTGAAGGACTCGGCATGACTAAAGCCAAAAAGGTAATTTCAGGAGATATTTGCGCATTGGTAGGACTCGATGGATTCGAGATCGGTGACACAGTTGCCTGTGCACTTAATCCGGAACCACTCAAACCAATCGCTATTGACGAACCGACTATGTCGATGGTATTTACCATCAACGACTCACCTTTCTTCGGTAAAGAAGGAAAATATGTCACTTCACGCCACATCAACGACCGTTTGGTAAAAGAGCTCGAAAAGAATCTCGCTCTACGTATCCACAAAAGCGAAACGTCAGACAGTTGGACTGTTTTCGGCCGTGGAGTACTTCATCTCAGTGTGTTGATTGAAACCATGCGCCGTGAAGGATATGAATTGCAGGTCGGACAGCCTCAGGTAATAGTAAAAGAGATTGATGGAGCAAAATGCGAACCTGTAGAACATCTCACCATCAATCTTCCCGAAGAGTATTCGAGCAAAGTGATTGATATGGTAACCCGTAGAAGAGGTGAGATGACGATGATGGAGATGAAAAACGATCGTATCCATATCCAATTCACCATTCCCTCAAGAGGTATAATCGGACTTCGTAACAATATACTTACCGCTTCAGCGGGAGAAGCCATCATGGCACACCGTTTTCTGGAGTACCAACCATGGAAAGGAGATATCGAGAAACGTATCAACGGCTCACTGATCGCCATGGAAGGTGGTACGGCATTCGCTTACGCCCTTGACAAACTTCAGGATAGAGGTAAGTTTTTCATTCACCCTCAAGCCGACGTGTATGCCGGACAAGTGATCGGTGAACATTCCAAAGAAGGTGATTTGGTGGTGAATATTACTAAATCAAAGAAATTGACCAACATGCGTGCCTCGGGTTCAGATGACAAGGTCAAACTTCCCCCTCCTATTGTATTCAGTCTCGAGGAAGCGCTCGAATACATCAAAGAAGATGAGTATGTAGAGATTACACCTCAAAGCATCCGTCTGCGTAAAATTCTCCTCGACGAAAACGAACGTAAACGTTTCTCTAAAAAATAAGAATGGATTCTCAAGAAACACCAAAGGGTTTAATCTACGGAGTAGAGGCCAGACCTCCGTTACACGACACCCTATTTGCTGCTCTTCAGCACCTGTTGGCCATATTCGTAGCGATCATCACCCCTCCGCTTATTATTGCGGGAGCCATGCGCCTGGATCAGTCAACTACCGGTTTTCTTATCTCAATGGCTCTTTTCGCATCGGGTGTATCCACCTTTATTCAGTGTAGAAAAATTGGTCCGATAGGATCCAAACTGTTGTGTATTCAGGGAACCAGTTTCTCTTTCATCACACCGATCATCAATGCCGGAATGATTGGCGGACTACCGCTTATTTTCGGCTGCTGTATAGCGGCAGCTCCGGTCGAGATGGCCTTGAGTCGCGCGTTGAAATACTTGAAGATGGTAATTACCCCAATGGTTGCGGGAATCGTAGTAACCATTATCGGTCTCAGCTTGATCCGCGTCGGAGTAATCTCATGTGGAGGAGGATTTGAGGCCATGGAGAATGGTACTTTTGCCTCCACCCAAAACCTTATCATGGCAGGAACCGTACTTGGTTCTATCATTGCTTTCTCGCAGATTCCCAACAAATACATCCGTATGAGTTCGGTGGTTATAGGTCTGCTTGTGGGAATGGTTGTCGCCTTTATGTATGGCGTGGTCGATTTCTCGTCGCTCTCCAACCACTACGGCTATTTCAACGTTCCGATACCATTCAAATATGGACTCGACTTCGATTTTTCGATCTTTGTCTCTATCGGATTGGTTTATTTGATCACCGCCATCGAAGCATACGGCGATATCACCGCCAACTCTGTTATCTCAGATCAACCCCTTGAAGGACCCGTTTATATGAAACGACTAACAGGAGGAATCTTTGCCGACGGATTTAACTCGATGTTGGCCGGAGTATTCAACTCCTTCCCTAACTCCATCTTCGCTCAAAACAATGGTATGATCCAATTGACCGGAGTAGCGAGCCGCTACGTAGGTTACTACATTGCAGGAGCACTTGTATTGATGGGTATATTCCCAATTGTGGGCGTACTTTTCACCCTCATTCCCGCTCCGGTATTGGGAGGTGCCACGTTGCTGATGTTCGGCAGTGTTGCCGCCGCCGGAATACGGATCATGGGATCACAAAAAATAACTCGCAAAGCGGCTCTGATGATTGCCGTCAGCCTATCGGTAGGACTTAGCGTTGAAATGGTACCCGATATTCTGAAAAATATGCCTGATGCAGTTCGCAATCTCTTCTCTTCAGGCATTACAGCCGGAGGAATCACCGCTATATTGTCCAATCTTATAATCCTAATCAAAGAATGAATCTCTTACGCAAACGGATCTTGCAAGACGGCAAGTGTTTCGATGGTGGAATTCTCAAGGTAGATAGCTTCATCAATCACCAGATGGACCCTACGCTGATGAAATCGGTTGCGGTCGAATTTCTTCAACGTTTTGCCGGAAAAGGAATAAACAAGATTGTCACCATCGAAGCCAGCGGCATTGCTCCTGCCATTATGATGGGCTACCTACTTGAA
>JBKEBB010000291.1:0-10888 GCA_047972845.1 Bacteroidales bacterium | reverse complement strand
TCGAATAGGTTCTTGCTTTCGAAATCGGTCTTGACGCTAAACGAGAAATCGCCTTCGATTTCACGAACGAAGGTGTGGGCGTTATCATTCTGAAAGCCATAGTAGGTGCGCTGCCAGTAATCGGTTTGCGGATCGGTATGGATAATCAGCGTCTCGGTACCGATTATTTCCGACTTTTTGGGTGGATGAATCCAGTTGAAATCAGCGAGAGACAATGTATAGCTCTCGGTGGGTTGAGTGGTTTTCATGGGAGTTTCGTTTTGTCTGTTGGTACACGAATAAAATAAGATGATGAATGCGAAAAGATAGAATAGTGTTCTCATTGGATGATTGTTTCGTATGATTTATTTGTTTAATTCGGTTTTTATGAGTGAAACGAACAGAAATACAAATCTACATGACTTTTCTGATAAAACCGTTCAATAAATGATATTTAATGGTAGGAATAGTTGGGCGGTAAGTGTATGGAATTTCTTTGGAAATGAGAGATGAAAGGGTAATACAAGTTCGTTTCAACCACTATTTAAGGTGACTATAATGTAGATATGTGTCGAAATAATGAATTATCTTTGCGGATATTAATCATATTGAGTAAACTATGTTATATCCATACCAATTTAATCCGATATTGAAATCCACCATTTGGGGTGGTGAGAAGATTTGCGCGTTTAAGAACATCACTCCCGGCCAACAGGGCGTTGGTGAAAGTTGGGAAGTGTCGGCAGTAGCGGGTGACATCTCTGTGGTGTCCGAAGGTGCGGATGCGGGAAAAAGTTTGGAAACCCTCATTGGTGAATATGGTGAGGCGTTGTTAGGGAAAAAGGTGGCAGCCAGGTTCGGTACCAAGTTCCCATTATTGATTAAGTTTATCGACGCGTGTGACGATCTCTCGATTCAGGTTCATCCCGACGATGCGTTGTCTCAGAAACGCCATGGTAAATTTGGGAAGACCGAAATGTGGTATGTGATCGGAGCCGAACCCGGCACAATCCTATATTCGGGTTTTTCGCAGCAGATAGATCCCGAGGAGTATGTGAAACGAGTGGAGAACAATACCATCTGCGACGTATTACTTAAACACCCTATTCAGTCAGGTGATGTGTTCTTTTTACCTGCCGGAAGGGTTCATGCGATTGGAAGTGGATCGTTTATCGCGGAGATACAACAGACCTCCGATGTGACCTATCGTATCTATGACTTTGATCGTCGTGATGCTGCTGGTAACTCCAGAGAACTACATACTGAACTGGCGAAAGATGCGATCGACTATCGCCTGTATGACGATTACAAAACCGATTATGCTCCTCAAGCGGACGCTCCTGTGAAGTTGGCTACTTGTCAATATTTCGAGACCAATCTGTTGGATCTTACTCAACCTTGCCACCGCTCGATGCGTGAAAAGGACAGCTTTGTTATCTATATCTGTATGGACGGGAAGGCGACACTTAAGGATATCAACGGATCGATCGTTGAACTGGCTCAGGGAACAACCGTGTTGGTTCCGGCAACTTGTGCCGATGTGACCATCGAGCCTCACGGATCGGTTAAACTGATGGAAACCTATTTGCCTTGATAAAATAAGGAGATGAATGGGGGGATATTTCCGGATTGGGAATATTCCCAACGGATTCTCCTAGTTTGTCGGAAAACGTCTTCAAGGCAGGAGAAAAAGATACTCACCCTCAACACATATAATCTATGGCACGTCTTGCTCACGATCCCTTTAAGCGTTTTGTAGTTAAACCAATTGCTGCAATTCTTTTGGTTGGACTCTTCTTTTTCGCATTTCAAGCCCTATTTGTCAAGGTTTATCTTGATGTTCCCTCGAGACCCTTCTCGGGATCAAATATCTATAATCCCTATTCCAATCTTTCGGGAGGAGAGTGGCTAAAAATGAACCTGCATGCCCATACAAGCTCATGGGGAGGCATCACCAATGGAGTGAATACAGCCGAAGAGGTGATTGGGGCCTATCATTCATTGGACTATGATGTGATTGGGATATCGAATTACCAGTCGATTCAACGGGTATCCGAGGTCCCGGAGGGAGTGATTTATATGCCTACATACGAACATGGGTATGGCATCAATAAGTATCATCAATTGATGATTGACCCGAATCGGGTATCGTGGTTTGAGCAGTTGTACTACTTTAATACAGCTCAGATGCAGCAGACTTTCATTTCTTTGCGAAACGATGCCGAGTTGATCTGTTTCAATCATCCGCAGTTTACTCGGTGGTTGAATCCCGATGTGATGAAGTCGCTCAAAGGATATGATTTGATTGAAGCGGCGAGTGGTATGGCTTCGTCATCGACCAACTATTGGGATGTGGCACTATCGGCTGGGATTCCCTCCTTTGTTCTTGCCAATGATGATTCACACAGCGTGACCCCAATCGAGAACATAGGCCACTTTTATACGATGGTTTATGCCAAGAAACACTCCAAAGAGGGAGTGATCGAAGCACTAAGAAAAGGTGCTCACTACGCTGTTCATGCACCTAACCATAGAGAACACAATCCGGAGAATTTGCCACGGCTATCTCTTCTCACATTAGTAAATGATACAATCTCTGTTCAGTTCTCTCAAACACCAACCAAGATTGTCTTTATCGGTCAGGAGGCAGCCGTTCGAGGAGAGGTGATGAGTAACTCTTTTGCTCAACTCCCCGTTACCTCTGAAGATACCTATATTCGCGTTGAGGCTGAGTTTGCCGATGGTACACGTATTTTGACCAATCCTCTTTTTAGGTATGATCTCTTTGAAAATACAAACGAACCCCTGCGCACGTTTCACAAACTTCCCGTTATTGTTGATGAATTGGGTACGATGTACTATAGGATCATCTGTGTGTTGGTGTTAATATTACTCTATTTCGCAAGTAGAAGACTATGGAAATGGTAAACGAAAAACGTACAATTCTCCTTTTATTACTCCTTTCATTTCTTATAAGGGCTATTCTGTCGGCATGTATCGAATTGGGCGACGACGAGGTGTATTACCGATTGTATGCCCTTTATCCCGATTGGAGCCATTTTGACCATCCTCCCATGGTTGGCTGGATCATTCAACTATTCAGTTTGAACCTCCTTTTTGATAATGAGTTTGCTATCCGGCTCGGTTCGGTTGTGATTGGCACCATCAATACCTGGATTATTTACAGGATGGGAACCAAACTGTGTAATGAACGTGCCGGATGGTACGCCGCGTTGCTATACACAGGTTCTGTATATTGTTCCGTAATTGTGGGATTGTTTATTATTCCTGACACACCACTCTCACTGTTGTGGTTGGCGACAATGGCTCTCTTTATCGAGCTATTTTCTGCTGAAAAGAGAAATAGACTATCTTCGGATCGATTGATGCTTGTAGCGGGATCGCTAATTGGTTTGGGTATGCTTGCGAAGTACACCGCGCTCTTTTTATGGATCGGCGCGCTTCTTTATATCCTTTTATACGATCGATCATGGTTAAAGAGATGGTCGCTTTATGTGGCCGGATTAGTTACAATCCTGTTTTTCTTGCCCGTGATCATTTGGAATGTACAGAACGAGTTCATAAGTTTTACCTTTCATCAGGCACGGGTGTCGGTCAATGAGCGTACAACGGTCAACCTACTCTATTTCATAAAAGAGATAGGGGGCGGATTTCTTTACAATAATCCCATCAACTTTGTTCTGTTCGTCGCGGTGGTAATTGCCTTGTTTAGAGGGAAAGTGTGGAAAGTGAACCAATCGGATGTTTCGACAAAACTGCTACTTCTATTCTCCCTTCCGATCATTCTTACCTTTTGGGTTATTTCACTCGTTAGAGACACATTGCCTCATTGGGGAGCTCCGGGTTATTTTGGTTTGATGTTGTTGGCTGCCATATTTATGGTTGATAAAAGCAGATATACCGCATGGGCGAGATGGAGTGTGGGGTTTGTTACAATCGGTGTGTTTGTGGCTTTTGTGGCGATAAAAACAGGGTTTCTTCCGATGCAATCGCCCGAGGATCCCAAAGATATGGGAGCATGGGATTTTACTCTCTCTCTATATGGTATGGAGCAGGCGGGCGAACAATTCGTTGAACTTCATGCAAAGAATGTACAGAGCGGAGAGATGCCTCAAGATGCCGCGATTATTGGAGATAAATGGTTCCCGAGTGCCCACATTGACTTTTATGTGGCTAAACCGGCGGGACTGACCTTATTGACGTTGGGATCGCTTGCCGATACACACAAGTTTGAATGGATTACTCGAAGCAGAGGTGGTCTGCAGGTGGGGAAAGACTATTATGGAATCATCTCTTCTCGTTTTTATAGAGATATTCACCAATTGTACGGTGAATATTTTGAGTCCATATCTCCTGCCGATACAATCACCGTGACTCGTATGAATAAACCTGTTTATCAACTGCTCGTATATAGATTGAAGCACCTGAAGAAACTTCCTGAATCCCAAATCCCAGAGTAATGAATGAGATGAATAGACTACGTTTTACTTATTATAAATGGAGTATTCTCCTGTTGCTATTTGTTGTCGGAAATGCCTGCCAAGATGATTTCCGAATTGAGGTGCGGGTTGAAGGAGGCAAAAATGAGTTAATGACTGTGCTTACCCAAGGGAAAGGATATACTCACGTGGATTCAATTTCACTCGTTGCAGGGAAAGTTGTATATACTCCTTCCAGTGATTCTGTTTCGCTAATAACCTTTTACTCGAACCATCTCTCGGAAGGATTTCCTCTGTTCCGCACAGAAAAGGGACCTGTTGAGTTGATTATTCCCAATGAAACGGGTGGAGAGGTTGTAGTAAAAGGAAGCGATGAGGGAAGCAGTTATTATCGGTTCAGAAATAAGTTAAAAGAGGCAGCCGTAGCACGGCGTGCCCTTCAGCTCTACATAGATAGTATGAAAGTAGATTCGATGGAGTACTACCAACAACTTCTTTCCATAGATACCTTGAAGACTGTTGATGCTCCCTTAGCGACCCTTATGCAGGAATATATCTCTTCCTATCCCCAATCACCCTATACGGCCCTTGCGTTATCCGACTTTTATACGGCGACCGGACGTTACCGTTCCTTTTACTCTTTTGTAAAGGAGAGAGCGCTGGAGAGTCCGTTAGTCTGTTTTCTATACCCCGATTTACTCCGGGCCGCCAGAAGAAATATGCTCAGTTTTGTGAACTATCCGTTCCCTAATTTCTCCTATTATGACATCGAAGGGAAATTCAATACCATTAATAGTGCACGGGCCGGAGTCAATGTGTTGTTACTTTTCTTTGATCCAAACGATCCGTATCAATGCTTTCTTGCAAAGCAACAATCAGATCTATCGGAACGTTTTAAAGAAGACGATGTTCGCTTTCTTTCTATTGCGATTACTCCCGAACAAGATCGGCTGAAGTACGTGGCCGATTCGTTGCGACTGAAGAATCAGTTGGGTAGTTTGCGTATGTTTGACGATCCTGAATATATAATCCAAAACGAGGCACACCAACTTCCCCGTATCTATTATATTTCACGGAGCAACAATGTGCAATTCGAGAATGTGTATGGAGATTCGCTTCGTTCCCTTCTTGAGTCCTATTTTCCGTTCAAAGTAGAAACAAAAGAGAGAAAGAAGGGTTTCAAATAAAATGAGAGAGCGTCAAACGGTTTATCGTTTGATCTCCTTTCATGTTCCCTCTTACTATAACAAATGAATAATTAACCGTATGAATCAATCGATGAAATGGGAGTTTCTTCTCTCTTCCAAGCGTTTTGGGCTTGAACACTATCATAGAGATAAAGTGGACGAACGAACCGATTTTCAGCGCGATTTTGATCGGTTGATCTTCTCGTCTCCTTTCCGTCGTTTGCAGAATAAAACGCAGGTATTTCCGCTACCCGGAAGTGTGTTTGTGCACAATAGACTTACGCATAGCCTTGAGGTGTCGTGCGTAGGACGTTCGTTGGGTAACAATGTGGCCCAAGCACTGATTGCCAAATACAAGTCGGAGGTGTGGAGAAAACAGTTTTATGAATTAGGAGCCATCGTTTCTGCTGCTTGTTTGGCTCACGATATGGGGAATCCTCCCTTCGGACATTCCGGCGAGAAGGCCATTACAGCCTATTTCATTGAAGGAAACGGGAAACAGTATAGTTCGGAGATTAGTCCGGTGGAATGGGAAGATTTTACCCATTTTGAAGGAAATGCCAATGCGTTTCGCTTGCTGACTCATCAATTCAACGGACGTCGTAAAGGAGGCTTCGCCCTTACGTATGCTACTCTCGCTTCCATTGTGAAATATCCGTATGAAGCCATAGTAACTAAGAAAGGTAAATTTGGTTTCTTCCAAACAGAGATTCCGAGTTGGCGAAGAATTGCCGATGAACTCGGGATGATTTGCCTTTCTGAGTCTCCTTTACGTTATGTGAGACATCCATTGGTTTATCTTGTTGAGGCGGCCGATGACATCTGTTATCAAGTAATGGATATTGAAGATGCCTTTAAATTAAAGTTGATCACTTTGGTTGAGGCGCACAGTCTGTTACTCGGATTTTTTTCCGGAAGTCGGTTGGAAAGCATCCAACACACACTTACCTTGGTGGAAGATCCCAATGAGCAGATTGCCTATCTTCGATCGTGTGTAATCGGCCTTCTGGTGGATGAATGCAGCGAACTCTTTGTGGGTAAGGAAGAGGAGATATTGAGTGGATCATTCAAAGGGAGCTTGATACAGAATATCTCTTTGGAGAGCAGAACTGCTTATGAAAACTGCTCCAAGTTAGCATTCCAACGCATTTACCGTGCACAGGATGTGCTGGATATTGAGCTCGCCGGCTATAAGATTATCTCTACGCTGATGGATAAGTTGATTCACGCCACACTCAATCCCGACGAAGCCTATTCGGGTTTTGTCCTTAATCGGGTGCCATCGCAATACGACATGCAAGCTCCCACGCTCTACGGAAAGATACAGGCCGTGCTTGATTACATTTCGGGAATGACCGATGTGTATGCGCTCGATCTTTATAGAAAGATCAACGGAATGAGTCTGCCGATGGTATAGGTAAGTTCGTCTGTGTTGATATTCGGATCAAATCAGCACATAAAGCAGGGCGGTAATCAAGAAGCCCACCACTCCTATGATGGTCTCCATCACAGTCCATGTTTTGAGGGTTTGACTCTCGGTCAGACCCAGGTATTTTCCTACCAGCCAAAAACCACTGTCGTTCACATGCGATAGAACGGTGGCTCCCGACGCGATTGCAATAACTACCAAGGCACGATGGGGAGCATCGATGGAAATCATTTCCAATACCGGTCCGATAATTCCGGCGGCCGTAATCATAGAGACCGAAGCGGATCCGAGAGATACCCTCACTAACGCGGCGATCACAAAGGCAAGAAGCAGAACGGGGATTCCGAGATCGGACATGGAGGATGCCAAGGCTGTTCCTACTCCAGATACAATCAGCATCTGCTTGAATACACCTCCCGCTCCTGTTATTAATACGATCATACCTGCCGGAGCAAGAGCTTTATTACTCAATTCTTGAAGTATCTTGGCACTGAATCCTCTTCGTATCCCCAGAATATACAGACCTATAAAGGTACTGATCAGTAACGCCACAAACGGATGTCCGAGGAATGAAATCAACGAAACCAACGGAGGATTGGATATGTATCCTTGTTTGGAGGCAAACTCCACCAATGAGCCGGATATCATAAGCACAAGAGGTACCAAAATGATAGAGGAAACGAGCCAGAATGAGGGTAATGACGTGTTGTCTTCGTTCTCAGCTTGGTCAGCCACAATCGGTAAAGTGGGATGAATATAGCGCGATATCCACTGTCCGTAGATGGGTCCTGCAATGATAGCGGTAGGAATTCCAACGATAAATCCCATTAGAATGACCCATCCCAATTCGGCTCCGATCATATCTGCCACGGCTACTGGTCCCGGTGTGGGAGGGACGAACGAGTGAGTAACCGCCAAGCCAGCCAGTAGGGGAATGGCATAGAGAACTACTGATTTCTTTGTTTCTCGTGCCAACACTTGAACAATTGGAATAAGTAGAATAAAGCCCACGTCGAAAAAGATGGGAATAGCGATCATAAATCCGGCAATCATGAGGCTCCAATGGGCTTTCTTTTCTCCAAAATATCGGATTAAACTTCTGGCAATGGCTTCAGTTCCTCCCGAAGACTCGAGCACCTGACCGAAGATGGCTCCGATGCCCACCACCGTAGCCACAAATCCCAAAGTTCCACCCATTCCTTGTTGAATAGCACCGACAATTTCATTGTAGGGAAGGCCGAGAGTGACTCCCAGAAAAATGGAGATTACCAGTAAGGCGATAAAGGCATGAAGTCGTAGCCATAAGATCAAAACCAAAAGGAGCAGAATGGAGAAGGCGGTGCTTCCCAACAATAGAAGGGTGTTTTCCATTATGAATAAATCTATTTCAGGCGTGTTTTCTTTGATGTTAGCCAAATAATAGGCGCGGCAAACTTACGATTATTGCTCAAAAAAACCTATTTTTGCAGATATTTCATTTGAGATTTCGCTTTTCCGATTGATAAATCGACTTCTCGAATGGAGATCAACCCTTTGAAACTATTAATTATGGAATCAATTTCTTTTATTCAGTGGTGTCTTGATAACCTCAATTATTGGACAGTAACCCTGTTAATGACCATAGAGAGTTCTTTTATTCCTTTTCCCTCGGAGATTGTGGTGCCTCCTGCCGCTTATAAAGCAGCAGCCGGAGAGTTGAATGTGTTTGGAGTGGTACTTGCCGCGACAGTCGGAGCAAATCTGGGGGCTATAATCAATTATTATCTGGCATTGTGGGTAGGGCGTCCGATTGTACATAAGTTTGCCAACAGCCGTATAGGGCATATGTGTCTGCTAACCGAAGAATCTGTGATTCGTTCGGAAGAATATTTTAATAAAAACGGAGCCGTCTCTACATTTATCGGACGATTAATTCCCGGAATTCGTCAATTGATTTCTATCCCAGCCGGACTCGCCCGTATGGGATTACCTACATTTATATTCTATACCACTCTTGGTGCCGGAATATGGAACGCTATACTTGCCGCTATCGGCTATTACCTCCACGCAATCGTTCCAAAAGACCAGTTGATGGAAAAGGTGATGGAATATAGTAGGGAAATATCCGTTGGAATAGTAGTTATTGTCGTATTGATCGTTGGTTTTCTACTAATGAAGGCGTTTAAGAAAAGAAAATAGAGAGAGCTATTGTATCGCCCTTTATTGTATCGAGATTCCTCCGCTTCATGATTAGATATGCTCTCTTTCCCTATTCAAACCGCTTTTCTTAGTGAAAAGGAACAGACATATTGATCCTACGGTGTACAGCGAAATTTATTCCGGTGTACACCGTAGTTCGTTTTCCTGTACACCTCAGCGAGCTTATCTGTAGATCAAAAACGAAGTAGGAGAACACGTATGATTCAATAGATCATTTGAGTATTACAAATGGAAACATTCGATTGTGATTTTCGGACGAATGAGTTTGAATATAAAAAGAACTCCTCTCTTTGATCTAACGCATTTTTGTTATTTTTGTCTGAATATTTTCTGTAGTGGTCGAAGAGAAACCTTTGATTATTGTTATGATATATGCGATTCCTTCTCTTTGAATTATGTGATTCAAGTTCAGTGATGGCGCGATTGTATGACCCAAAACCTTATAGTATGTCGCTAAATCGTCTTTCCATATTCCTGTTGTTGCTTCCCCTTCCCCTAATGACAAAAGGGCAGGAGCAGGATAGGAGGGTGCGTGTGGGAGGATTCGTAATTGAAGGGAACAGAATAACCAGGGATAATATCATAATAAGGGAGCTTCCATTCAGAACAGGGGATCAAATTGCCGAATCACAGCTGTCGAGAGTGTTGCGTGAGGCTCAAGTCAACTTGGTCAATACGTCGCTCTTCAATTTCGTAGAGCTATCATCAACAGAACCGGACTCATTGTCCAATGTCAATATTCATATTTTAGTAACGGAGCGATGGTACATCTGGCCGGTGGTTGATGTGTACTTCGAGGATCGTAACCTGAGCACCTGGATAAAAGAATCGAACTCAGAGCGAATTACCTATAATTTGGGAGCCAGAGTGGAAAACTTTATGGGGATGAATAATACCCTTTCGGCAACTGTGACCGTTGGTTTTCAGAAAGGATTTCGATTGAACTTTAGTAATATATCTTTAGATCCGTTCGGAAGACAATACCTTAATCTGTATGCAGGAATGTCGTTGTTGCACTCTTCGCATGTGGGAGCGGAGCATGATAAACCTCATTTCATCAAAGCAACCGATCGGTACATTAGTGAGGTATATCGCATAGGAGCTTCATACACCTACCGGAAGAATGTAAGACGCCGACATACGGTTAATCTGGAGGCGGAGTACAAATACATCGATGATACGATTCTAAAAGTTAATCCCGAATATTGGGGATCGAAACATCTTCGTCAATCGTCGGTATATATGAGCTATGGATATCAACATGATGAACGCGACTACATTCACTATCCGACTGAAGGATATTATCTGGCAGGGTCGCTACGCGGATCGACGAATCATGATTTGAGTGTTTTCTATGGTCGGTTAACGGGAGACTTCCGTTACTATCAGCCTCTACATGGTCGATGGTATGCTTCGACAATTCTGAAAATGGGAGTTTCGGCGAAGAATGCCCACGCCTATGTGTTTGATCGGGCTATCGGATATGATGATATTCAGCTGAGAGGATATGAGTCGTATATTGTCGATGGACAGCATTACGTGGTGAACAACAATACTCTTTCCTTTAATATACTTCCCAGGAGGAATATGCAGGTGGGCTTTCTACGGAATGTGCCTCAGTTTGGGAAGATACA
>JBKEBB010000265.1:0-6809 GCA_047972845.1 Bacteroidales bacterium | reverse complement strand
TTTCTTTCTCTTTATACGATTGACTTTCTGATATATGTATGTATTCCTGGTTTATTGCGTGCCCTCTTTTTGAAATTTATTATAAAGAAGTGTCTGAAAGAGGATAGAATAACTTCAAATAGCACTTTCAGGCGGTTAAAAAAGATGATAGAATGAATTTGTTCTCGGTTGATAAAGTATAACTAAAACCATCTCTTTACTTATGAATTGAAACGCCCAAACAGTTTTGTATGTGAAATTATCACAAAATAGCGATGTTTTGGTCCGAATATATTTGGAGATATAAATTCTATCCATATCTTTGCATCGTTAAATAAAAAGAACAACAATGAAAAGTCAGGAAAACATTATTTCTCTATCTATTATTCTACTCTTACAATGCGTCGAGGGGAGATAGATAATTGTGTAAACTGACAAATTCAAACAGAGATAAACAAGAGCCTTTCTCCCCGATGTGGAGGAAGGCTTTTTTTGTTCCATACGAGCAACAATAATTGAGTATAAATAAAAACAACCAATAACATCATGAGCAAGTTATTTATTTTCGACACCACATTGCGCGACGGAGAACAGGTTCCCGGTTGCCAGTTGAACACCATTGAGAAAATTCAGGTAGCAAAAGCGCTCGAAGAACTTGGCGTTGATATCATTGAGGCGGGATTTCCTGTTTCAAGTCCCGGAGATTTTAATTCGGTGGTCGAGATATCAAAAGCGGTAACGTGGCCAACGATATGCGCTCTTACTCGGGCGGTAGAAAACGATATAAAAGTGGCGGCCGAGTCGCTTCAGTGGGCTAAGAGAAAGCGTATTCACACCGGTATTGGTACCTCTGATTCACACATTAAATACAAATTCAACTCCAACCGTGAAGAAATTATCGAGCGTGCGGTGGCAGCGGTTAAGTTTGCCAAAGGGTTTGTGGAAGATGTTGAATTCTACGCGGAAGATGCCGGACGTACCGACAACGAATACTTGGCTCGTGTGATTGAAGCGGTAGTCAAAGCGGGAGCCACAGTGGTAAATATTCCCGATACTACCGGATACTGTTTGCCTGATGAGTATGGAAGAAAAATCAAATACTTGATGGAGAACGTAACAGGTATTCATAAGGCAGTAATCTCTACTCATTGTCACAACGATCTTGGTCTGGCCACCGCCAACACCATTGCAGGGGTGATGAACGGAGCACGACAAGTGGAGGTGACGATCAACGGTATCGGTGAGCGTGCCGGAAATACCTCTTTGGAGGAGGTGACAATGATTTTGAAAAGTCATCACAGCCATATCGGAATAGATACTAACATCAACACCAAGAAAATTTATGGAATCAGCCGTTTGGTTTCCAGTTTGATGAATATGCCGGTACAGCCCAACAAGGCGATTGTGGGTAGAAACGCCTTTGCTCACTCGAGTGGAATTCATCAGGACGGTGTGTTGAAAAATATTCAAACCTATGAAATCATCGATCCGAAAGAGGTAGGTATTGACGAGAGCGCCATCGTATTGACCGCACGTAGTGGTCGTGCCGCACTGAAGCATCGATTGGAAGTTCTTGGTGTAAAATTAACGCAAGATAAATTGGACACTACGTACGAAGATTTTCTTAAATTAGCCGATCGTAAGAAAGACTTGAACGACGATGATTTGTTGATGCTTGTTGGTAAAGACCGTACTGCCAGTCATCGTGTGAAACTCGACTATTTGCAGGTGACATCGGGAGTGGGAGTGAAGGCCGTGGCAAGTATCTGTTTGGATATCGCGGGCGAGAAGTTTGAAGCAGCAGCCTCAGGAAACGGACCGGTTGATGCGGCCATCAAGGCTGTTAAGCAGATTATTCGCCGTGAGATGACTTTGCAGGAGTTTCTTATCCAGGCCATCAGCAAGGGCAGCGACGACACAGGTAAAGTGCATATGCAAGTGGAACACGGAGGAGCTACCTACTACGGTTTCGGAGCAAACACTGACATTATCGCGGCTTCCGTTGAGGCTTACATCGATGCCATCAATAAGTTTGTTAAATAATAAACCGACTGCATAAACTGTTTTTCTCATTCTATTTTTTGTCATCAACCATTTACAACTCTATTTTGTTCTATTACTGGTGAATGATTGAGATAGATTGAAAAGTGACGGATCAGATACGCATATATCGGGCTTTCCGATCTCCTTTCATTTCGTTCCCTGATCCCCCTATAAATATAATACATATAAACATAAGAAGTTAAACAATTAATCATATGAACACATTATTCGACAAGATTTGGGATGCTCACGTTGTGACAACGGTGGATAACGGACCCACTCAGTTGTATATCGACAGACTTTTTTGCCATGAGGTGACCAGCCCGCAGGCTTTTGCCGGAATGCGCGCAAGGGGACTTAAAGTGTTTCGTCCTGAACGGGTTATCTGTATGCCCGACCATAACATTCCAACAATCAATCAAGAAAAACCGATTGCCGATCCAATCTCAAAGACTCAGGTTGAAACATTGACCAAAAATGCGGCAGACTTTGGACTTACCCACTTTGGAATGGGCCATAAGAAAAACGGCATTATCCACGTAGTGGGCCCTGAAAACGGACTTACTCTTCCTGGAATGACGATCGTATGCGGTGACAGTCACACTTCCACTCACGGAGCGTTGGGTTGTATCGCGTTTGGTATCGGTACCAGTGAGGTGGAGATGGTGTTGGCTTCGCAGTGTATATTGCAGCCACGTCCAATGACGATGCGTATCACCATTGATGGGAAACGCCCCGAGGGTGTCACCTCCAAGGATGTGATCCTTTATGTCATTTCTCAGATGACCACAGGTGGAGCTACCGGCTATTTTATCGAATTCGCGGGTGAAGCCGTTCGTGATATGTCGATGGAAGAGCGGATGACTGTTTGCAACATGTCGATCGAAATGGGTGCTCGTGGAGGTATGATCGCCCCCGACCAAAAGACGTTCGACTACATCAAGGGACGCGAATTCGCTCCCAAAGGAGAAGAGTGGGACAAGGCCGTTGCAGGTTGGAAAGAGCTTTCATCCGCCGAAGACGCTGTATTTGACCGTGAGGTGAAGTTTGATATTTCAAATCTCACTCCGTACATTACGTATGGAACCAATCCGGGAATGGGTATGGCTATTACCGGAACAATTCCGGAAGAAGCCAATCCCGCGTCGCTTAAATACATGGGATTCTCTCACGGTGAGAAGCTGGAAGGGAAAAAGGTGGACTATGTCTTTTTAGGCAGTTGTACCAATGGACGTATTGAAGATTTCCGTCTGTTTGCTCGTTTTGTGAAGGGTAAGAAGAAGGCCGATAACATTACAGCATGGTTAGTACCGGGATCATGGGCGGTGGAAGAACAAATTCGTGCCGAAGGCATTGATAAAATTCTTCAAGAGGCAGGCTTCTCTCTTCGTCAACCCGGATGCTCGGCATGTCTTGCGATGAACGATGACAAAGTGCCCGCCGGAAAATACGCGCTATCGACATCCAATAGAAACTTTGAAGGACGTCAGGGACCCGGTGCCCGCACACTCCTTTGCGGACCTATTGTTGCCGCGGCTGCTGCTGTTACGGGAGTAATTACCGATCCTCGAACCCTTTAATTAAGAATAAAACAATCGTTTGAGACGAGCATGTAGAATGTTATAAATAAAGGAATAACATTGCACAACAGTTTCACAACACCATGCTACTATACTAAATAGAGAATGAGTCATGAAAGATAAATTTACAACGATAAACAGCACGTGCGTACCACTTCCGGTTGAGAATGTGGATACCGACCAAATTATTCCCGCCCGCTTTCTGAAGGCAACCGATAAGGAAGGCTTTGGAGATAATCTTTTTGCCGATTGGAGAACCAATCCGGATTTTGTACTCAACAACCCCACCTACCGTGGGTCCATTCTTGTGGCCGGCAAAAACTTCGGTTCGGGAAGTAGCCGCGAGCACGCCGCTTGGGCCATAGTGGGATATGGATTCAAGGTTGTGGTGTCGAGTTTCTTTGCCGATATTTTCAAGAACAACTTGCTCAACAACGGAAGTCTTGCTGTGGTGGTGTCGGAAGAGTTTCTTGCCGAGCTTTTCGAGTCGATCAACGCTGATCCTCAAACCGAGGTGTATGTTGATTTGGCCTCTCAAACCATCATTAACAAAAAGACTGGAAAGAGTGAAAGCTTCCCCATCAACGCGTATAAGAAACACTGTCTGTTGAATGGGCTTGACGATATCGACTTTCTTCTCAGCAACAAAGAGAAGATCGAATCGTTTGAGGCGGCCAAATAACACCTGCTGTTTGTCGTAACAGTAGTAACCGAATAGGTTCGAATAGGGCGACAGGCTCTTTTTGAATATTCTTCCAATGCCTTAAGTGGGGCATAACATTTGTTTTATATAAAAGAATATGTCGGATTGGAACTGTGGTGTACAGAGGGCATATGTGCCCTGTACAGGGGAGCCGATTCCGGTGTACACCGGAAACCATCTTTCTGTACACCGCGATACCAATCCGACTGTTCCTTTTGAATAAACACAAGGGTATTATTCCCGAATAGATGAATTCGCAAACATGAATTGTATTAGTAAGTAGAAATATAATTCTTAGCATACAAACAGGTTATGAGTAACGATTCAACAATACAACTATTGAACAACACAGTTATTGAGATAATGGACACCACCCTCCGTGATGGTGAGCAGACCAGCGGGGTGAGTTTTTCGGCACACGAGAAGCTTTCTATCGCTCGTATGTTGCTCGATGAGCTACATGTGGATCGGATCGAGGTAGCCTCCGCGCGTGTGTCGGAAGGTGAGTTTGCCGCGGTGCGCCAGATCGTTCATTGGGCAGCCAAGGTGGGATACTTGGAACGGATTGAAGTGTTGGGATTCGTTGACGGCGGAATATCGCTTCAATGGATTCGTGAAGCAGGAGTCAAAGTGGTCAATCTTTTGACAAAGGGATCTCTTCTTCATTGTCGTGAGCAACTTAGAAAAACGCCCGAGGAGCATATTGTCGATATAAAAGCAACGATCCAGCAGGCACGATCGATGGGACTAAAGGTGAATGTGTACTTGGAAGATTGGTCGAACGGAATGTTGAGCAGTCCCGATTATGTATTCAGCTTGATGGATGCCCTTCATGACGTGGAGGGTATCAGTCGTTTTATGTTGCCGGATACATTGGGAGTGCTTAATCCCTATAATACGTACGACTATTGCCGAACGATGCTCAAGAGATACCCCACGTTGCATTTTGATTTTCATGCTCACAACGATTACGACTTGGCCGCCGCCAATACCTATTCGGCGGCGAAAGCGGGAGTGAAAGGGGTGCATGTGACGGTGAACGGTTTGGGAGAGCGTGCGGGAAACTGCGCGTTGTCGAGCGCGCTGGCTGTTTTGCACGATCAATTGAAGGTGAAAACAAATATAAACGAAGAGAAAGTAAATCGCGTAAGCCGCATTGTGGAGGGATTCAGCGGTGTGATTATCCCACCCAACAAACCGATCATCGGAGACAGTGTTTTCACCCAGTGTGCCGGAATACACGCCGACGGCGATTCGAAGAAGAATTTGTATTACAACGACCTGTTACCCGAACGTTTTGGACGGACTCGTGAGTACGCCTTGGGTAAGACAAGCGGGAAAGCCAATATCAAGAAAAATCTCGAGATGCTTGGTATCGATCTTACCGATGAGGAGATGCGCAAACTGACCGAGCGGGTTGTTGAACTTGGCGATAAAAAGGAGTGGCTCACACCTGAGGAGCTTCCCTATATCATCAGCGATGTTCTTAAATACAATGTAACAGAAGAACGGGTCAAGCTGTTGAATTATTCGCTATCTTTGGCGCAGGGATTGAAGCCTGTGGCCACAGTAAGACTTTCTATCAACGGACACGAATACGAAGAGAGTGCTACAGGAGGCGGACAATACGATGCCTTTGTAAAGGCCATTCGTCATATTTACAAATATGAACTGAAGAGACAATTCCCAATGCTGGTAAACTATCAGGTGACAATTCCTCCGGGAGGACGAACAGATGCGTTTGTACAAACCGTCATTACGTGGGAGTATGACAACGAAGAGTTTAAAACCCGAGGATTGAATGCCGACCAGTCGGTGGCCGCTATACAGGCAACGATCAAAATGCTAAATCGAATCGAACAATAATTGTTGAAACGAGCATCAAAGTGGTTAATAACCAATCATATTTAATGCGAGTTTCATATTATCCTAAAAAAGAAATATAAATCGTATGAATAAGAAATTAACCATCGCTCTGGTTGCCCACGATCAACGCAAAGCAGATATGGTAGAGTGGGCATTGTACAATGCCGAGTTATTATCGAAACACCGTTTGGTGTGTACCGGAACAACCGGAGGATTGATTGAGGAGGCGTTTAATAAGAAAGGAATTCAAGCGGAGATCATACGTAAAAACAGTGGTCCGATGGGAGGAGATGCGGAGATTGCCGCTATGGTGGTAAACAAGCAAATCGATCTTGCGATATTCTTAATCGACGACCTTTCGGCACAGCCTCATGAAGCGGACATTCAGATGTTGTTGCGCCAATGCCGGGTTCATAATGTACCCATCGCCTGCAACAGATACAGTGCCGATTTGATGATCACGTCCTCTTTATGGGATGATGACTCGTATCAGCCGAAAGCGCCTCGATATATACTGTTTAAAAGATAGATCAGAGATACTTCTGGTAGTTGTCATATGAAAGGAGTAATCAAGGAAATAATTCTTTCGAGGGGTGCCGATATTTGTGGTGTTGCCGGTATCGAGAGATTTGCGGAAG
>JBKEBB010000184.1:0-3296 GCA_047972845.1 Bacteroidales bacterium | reverse complement strand
TGGCCACTACACTTCACTACGAGACAGTTACACCTTTACTGAAAAAAGTGCTCGATGAGATTATGGCTAACCCCATATTTGAGCCCTTCTATTTGGTGGGTGGCACTTCGTTAAGCTTACGCTTAGGACATAGAGTCTCGGTTGATATCGATTTATTTACGAATGCTCCTTATGGAAGTTTAGATTTCTCTATCTACGAGAAATTCTTCCAAGAAAACTATGCATATTTCCATTTCACAGACACCTCAAATATAGTCGGTCTGGATCGTTCCTACTATGTGGGCGACTCGGCTGACGAGAATATAAAAGTTGATTTGTACTACCATGATGAGATAATTGATTCTTGCGACCTATTAGACGACATTCGCTTTGCCAGCCTTAACGATGTTGTAGCGATGAAAGTGGATGTTGTTTCTCGTGGTGGCCGTAAAAAAGATTTTTGGGATTTGCACGAGCTTTTGAATATTTACACTATCCCTCAAATGCTCGACCTACATCAACAGCGACACAAATATACTCATGAGCGAAATCAGATAATTACCAACTTTACAGACTTTACTTCTGCCGATGAGGACATAGAACCTATCTGTCTGAAAGGAAAAGAATGGGAGTTGATAAAATTGGACTTTGTCGATGCTATCGGATAATCCAATGAATAGCTAAGAAGAAATGGGTCTTCGGGAAAAAGATTCATACATCCAACCACTTCAAAAAGACATGGATGTCTGGCCGGAATACCTCAATAATTGTCAGCTTCTCTTTTAATCACTCCGTCTCTTTTCTTATACATATCAGTAAACGTATAATTAATAGTCGAACAACTCCACTTGCCAGTTGAGTTAGTGAGGTCTCTTTTCCAACGAGAGTCGTGATCGCGTCTATGTAGTGATATTCACCTATATTCTCCATGATATCGGCTTGGCTAATCACGACAATGAAACATACGATCAACGAGAAGAATCTTTTCATCCAAACGACTGCTCCTATTCATCGAGACGACCGCTCCTTTTACTCAAAAGGAGTGCTCCTTTTGTCGGTGCGGTGTACACCGCGCGCCGTTCCCCTGTACACCGTAGCTTTCGAAGAATCGTTTCTCTTGGATAATGTGTGCGTTGGGATCGATCAATAGGAGGGTGACGCTCGTTTTATAGATCGAATCGGTTCGGAAGAGATATAACGACTATGTCTGTCAGATCCGAAGAGGATCAATGGATTGTGTTTATCATTTGATTTTACCAATAAATTTGTACTTTTATGGCTTGAAAGATACGAAGAGTGTTGTTTTTGCTATAAAGGCGGTACAACCAGCCAACGAATCAATTACTGAAATCAATCTATATTTAGTATGAACCGACTATTGTTATCCTTAGTGATTTTATCAGTTGCCTTTTCGGGGTACGCGCAAAAAAAGTTTACACCCATAACAAGTATTGCGACCGAACGGCCCAATACTTTTCAAATGAGTGAGGATTTGAGTGAGTTTACTCAACTTACACCCGAAAAAATTTATATGAGGACCTTTCATAGTTCCGATTCTGTTTTGGTGGTTTTGGGTGTGAGTGAGCAAATGTTGCAACTTAAGCTGTTGACGCAAGGCGTGAAACTCCATTTCGATTACACAGGAAAGGGAAACACACGCTATACTGTGGAGTTCCCAACTATTTCGCAAGATGAATTGAAAGCATTGGATGCCCATTTGAAATCGCAGAATTTGCTTTCGGGAGACGAGGAAAAATTGGAGGTAAAACAGATTGTAGGACGCGTTGGGATGGTAGGTGCCGCGTTTTTCGACAAGCGAGAGGAGCTTGATTTCTCGCCCGCGCAAACCCGCATCTCGATCAATTTGTCTGATATCGTATTTTTCTTCTGTGTGGTTTCCAAGGAACAGATCGGAGGAAAAGCCGGAAGTGATAAAATGTTGTCAATCGGATTTACCAATGAGTTGTTTATCAAAGAAGATCCGAGCAATCAAATGGCAGGAGGATTAAGAGGAGGTATTCATGTACGTGGATATGTGCCTCAAAGTTATGGTAATCACCCCTTGTTCCGTCCTATTAAACTCTGGGCAAAGGCATCGTATCAATAATTCCGTGTTGAGAGGATCAGTTCTGACACTCAATTTGCATAGATAGGTAATCAACAATATCAACCCTTTTTAAATCACTTATTATGGTTAAGTCAATCTCAAAGTGGTTTCAGTCTCGCCCTCGTTACCGTGTGGGGGTGGCATTGAGTGGAGGTGGGGCTAAGGGATTTAGTCACATCGGAGCCCTTAAAGCACTGGAGAAATCGGGCTGCAAGCCCGAAATAGTCGCGGGAGTAAGTGCCGGATCGATTGTTGGAGCCCTCTATTGCGATGGCTATACCCCTGCTGAAATAGCGAGTATGTTTGACAATATCTCCTATTCAGATATGTTGAAGATAAAAATTCCGGTGGATTCATTCTTTTCAATGGAACCCTTTTCCAAATTTTTGGAGAAATATTTGGTATCAAAACGGATAGAGGACTTACATATTCCATTGGTTATTTTAGCAACCGATTTTGATAAAGGTTGCATCAAGGAGTTTAGAGAGGGCCCGCTTATTGATGCGGTAGTGGCATCGTGCAGTGTGCCGGCCGCTTTTCCTCCGGTAGTTATTGATGGCGTGCATTATGTGGATGGAGGAGTGTTGCAAAACCTGCCGGCCTCTGTGATACGCAAAGAGTCTGAAACGCTGATTGGAATCAATGTTGTGCCTTTAACTGATCCTGAATACAAAAAATCCATAGTAAGCATCGCCTATCGTTCATTTCGTTTGATGTCACGGGAAAATACCCTGAAAGATAAATCCCTGTGCGATATTCTGGTGGAGACGAATGAGGCGGAAGAATATACTTCGTATGACATCAGAGGGAGAGAGGAGCTCATCCAGATCGGATACAAATCGACCATGGATACATTGAATCAGCTAAAACAGCAAAAAAAATAAGAATATGGAACGAATTCAACCTGTAGTTACGGGTCTTGCCTCGTTTGGTATGTCAGGATCCGTTTTTCATGCCCCATTCATCGATTTGCATGATGGATTTGTGCTTCATTCGATTGTCGAAAGAAGCAGTGATAAGGCAAAAGCGATCTATCCCGATGTAAATACTATTCGATCATACGATGAACTGCTGTCCATACCGGAGATTGAACTGGTAGTGGTTAACACCCCTGATGTGACCCATTATGAGTTTGCTCGCAAAGCCTTGCTGGCGGGAAAGCATGTGGTGGTTGAGAAACCATATGTCTTCACCGTAACTGAAGGAGAGG
>JBKEBB010000173.1:0-6031 GCA_047972845.1 Bacteroidales bacterium | reverse complement strand
TATTGATAATACAATTTTCTTCATTGGTTATTATGTGTTTAATGATTGTGCGGTTTCGACCGCAAAGGTAATCATTTTTGGGGAGAGCTATAATAGTGTGTTTGATTCGTATTTGTGATTTTATGTACCCTATTCCTTGAAACGGGTTGTTTCATAACCTCAGTTCGTCATTTCTCGATTGATTAACGCTTGAAGTCGGTGGGAAGTTTATCATTCAAGGTTCTTTTGGCAACAATGAAATGAACAATTTATTCTGTTCTTTTTAACGCCGCGGTGTGGCTTTACAAATAAAGTCGTGTATTTTTGTTGCTGATAAATCCGAACTATTATGAGAAAGATAGGTTTGCTTATTACTCTGTTGTGTGTTTGTATGTCGAATTCGCTTCCAGCGCAGCTACACAATCAGATGAATAAGCCCTCGTTTCGTTCCCTTCAAATTCGCCACCTCGACAATTGGCTTCGTCCTCCCGTGATTCAACTTCATACGGATGAAGCCATCTCTATCTCCTTTGATGATTTGGCTTCCGGTCAGCAGAGTTATTACTATTCGATTGTTCATTGCAACCGCGATTGGACTCCCTCACAACTCTCCGAGATGGAGTATCTCAATGGATTTAATAATAATTTGATTGAAGAGGTAGCTCCCTCGTTCAACACCTATGTGCCCTATTTCCATTACCGAATTCAATTGCCGAACGATAAGATCAGTTTCGCTCTTTCGGGTAATTATGTGTGTCAGGTGTACAGTGCCGATCGTCCCGATGAGATATTACTGACAGCTCGCTTTTATGTGGCCGAGAAGGCGGTTCAGGTGGCCTCTTCTTTTTCTTCAGACACCGACCTCTCTTTCCGAAAGGATCAACAACAAATCAGTGTCCGCATTCAACCCATTCAGTTGAATATATCTACTCCGCAAACCGATATCGCGGTGGCTGTTGAGCAAAACAATCGTCCAGACACACGTCGTCTCATTACTTCTTCTGTTTCCGTTCGGGGGAATAATCAGTTGGTGTATGAACACAACCGTGATCTGATCTTTGAAGGAGGAAATGAGTATCGGCGTTTCGAGATTGTATCGTTCCGTTACCCTGGTTTAAAGGTAGATAAAATCAGATTCGCCGATTCTCTGTATATGGCCACATTGATACCCGATGAACCGAGAAACGACCAGTCATACTATTACGATCGTGATCAAAATGGGCGGTATCTGGTGCGTGATGTTAATGCCGGGAACAATGATACCGAGAGCGACTATTTCCGCGTGTGCTTCACCTTGCCTACCGATCTTCCCTACATCAACGGACGTATCTATTTGATGGGCGAGTTTACCCAAAACCGTCTTCTTCCTGAGTTTGAGGTTCGTTATAATTCGCAAATGCGTACTTATCTCTTCGATGCACTGCTGAAAGAGGGAGCTTATAACTATATGTATGTGATGGTGCCCAATGACACACGCACCCCTTCCGTATCTCCCATAGAGGGTTCGCATTATGAAACGGAGAACGAATATCTCACTCTCGTTTATTATCGCCCCCAAGGAGCCCGTTACGACCGCATTGTCGGACATCATTTTCTGACTACGGGCAAATAGGTTGGTTGATCTCTTCAGTAGATACAATAAGAAAAGGCTTGCATCCTACAATGAAAGAATACTTTCAGCGGTGCAAGCCTTTTTATGAATTGGGGATAGTCTGTCTATTTGCTTTTTCCCATGGCCACTTCCAATGCTCGGGTAGTGGTGTAATATTTGGCAATCATATTCGGCACTTCCCAATCAGGTAGCTTTCCTGCCTTGAAGTATTCCAAGAACTTTTCTGTCACCTGACCGAAGTGTGATTCGTGTCCCACGTGATAAGATTGAGGAATGATCACCTCGTATCCCTTGTTGTCTTTGCCAAGAGAGATGCCGAGGTATTTACTTTCAAGAGCACTTACTGCTTTCTTGGCAGCCTCTTCAAACTCCGGTGTCACCACTCCATCCGCAGGTTCAATGTAGAGAGAGGGTTTGTATTGTTGTTCGGCTCCTTGACGAATTATCAAATTGGCTTTTGTTCCTCGCATGATCGAGTAGTGGGTATCGCCTCCTCCTTGTGGTGCGGCATAGTTCCATATTACCGAAACTTTAGCAGTCACGCCTTTCAGTTTGTAGGTGATATCTCCATTGGCATACACATTCAGCACATCGTTTGCTACGTGATTGCTCAAGTAGTCAGGAAACGTCTCTGTTCCTGTCACCTGTTTCCACTCCTCTTTGTTGATAGGAGTGGTCCAACGGTTGGCATCGATTATTTCCACGTCGGTTTTATAATCCAATACTTGCTCAGGAAAACACTCCCACTGAACCAAATCAACTAAGTGTGTAGTCACGTCCACGATACCTTCTCCTTGTTGAGTCACATCGAAGAACCATTGCGGACGGATAAGCGGACTTCCCGCCACTGTTTTGAAGAAGTGGTGAACACTCTCTTTCGTAACGGACGGATTCTCCGGTGTGCCCGGTTCGAGTGTGCCGAACAGGTCTGAGATCAACGAAAGTTCCTTCTGCAAAATGGTGGTTATTTCAAAACGCTCGGTCATGATATCGTAGATCAACACATTGTTTTTCTTGGCAATATCAAACGCCTCAAGAAGCATGTTGAAATTCTCCGTATTGATCACCATCGGTTTGTCGGCAAGCACATTGATCCCATTTTCTACAGCAGCCTTGATGTAGAATGTTTTTTTCTGATTGTTGCCGGTGGTAACCAGTACGTTTCCCTTTTTCTCCTCGATCATTTTCTGGAAAAAATCTTCTCCTCGATAAACATCCAAATTCCAGTGTGTCGGATTTTCGCTTCGTGTGTTGAACCCTTCAATGCGTTTCAGGTGCATGTTTAAATCGTCACCATCCGGAGCATACACGAAAACGGTTGAGTCAACATCCGCGTACATGTTTTTTTGCACTAGTGCCGCATGAAAATGACCTGGGTCCAGTGTCATGATCTTCATTTTCTTGTCACAACAGGTCTCTTTTTTTGGTTGTGTCGCGCAGCTCGACAGAGTCAGCATGGCAGTCATAGCAAACAGAGTTAAAAGAGTTGTTTTCATACTCATTCAGTTTAATATTTGAAATAAGGTGATAGGGCTATTGATCGTTCGTGGAGATATTTTCTCTTTTGATCGAGGAATAGGTTAGAATCCTATCTGCAATTGTGTCATAAAACGATTGGATACCAAATCATCACTCGGTTTTGTGTTGATGGTGTAGAATGTTTGTATTCTCATCAGGCTGTTAAACCACCACGTAAACCCGAAGTTATAGCGAACAGTCACGTTGTCGCTCGATCTTTTGTCGCGGTTGTACCAGTCGTAGGCTGCAACCAAATCAAGTCTTGGGAGCGGACGATAGAGAGCCAACGCGTAAAATCCATGTCTGTCGATGTCGGCATCACGTCCGCTTATATACTCCACACGACTGTAAAACTTCTTCGTGTCCACTTGTGATCCTATACTCCAGCGGTTGCGCACATGTTCTCCCATTGGAATCTGCTCAAGGGGACGTTCGTAGGTGGCAGTACCAAATATGGCCGATCCCTGCAGTTTCCATCCTTTAAGCGGTTGAATTCCGGTCATAAAGACGAAATCCTTGGATGAATTGAGATCTTTCAGAGTGCGCACACCCGATCCGTTGAATACCCCGACATTATAGAACAGTAAATTGTATCCTTTTTGAGGAAGCAGCTCGCCAAACACCTCTATACCTATATCTCTTCCTACGTTCACTCCAATCACATCGGTGGTTACGCCGGCAAGATTCTCATCGGCCTGCGAAAAATCGATAGTGTGTAGTTGTGTGGTAGGTACTAAGTTTTCAAAAGTGAAGGGCACTTTCATTAGTCCCGCGCGAATTCCAAATTCCGGTCTGATTTTCCATCTACCCCATAGTTCGTGCACCATACTGATTACTTCAGGAGAGAAGTAATAGAGTCCGAACATATCAATGTTAGGAGTGAATTTAGCGTTGGCGAAAATAAAGGCTCTTTCGAGTTGGAATGTGTTGCTGGGATTGGTGTTGTCTTGCCATTTGAAAGAGACATGCGCCATCGCGTGCGCCTCAATCGATGGTTTGAATGGTTTTTCGGCGGATCGGAAGGAATCGGCTTCCGCCTGACTTAAGATTCGTTTATGGGTAAGGAGTGAAACGATGTCGTTTGTGTAGGATGGTTCTCCTTGAGAAAATGCGGAAATAGAGAAAAATAAAAGAATTGCTAATGGTAAGTACTTTTTCATTTTATGTAGTTGGGGGATCTCCTCATCACAAGGCGATTGGGTTTTGGATTGATAGTCAAAGAGGTCGGAAAATGATCTCCGACCTCTTTTTGATTATTAATTCTGATTAGTAACCGCGGATTGCTTCAACGCCTGGTAGCGTCTTCCCTTCGATCGACTCAAGCAAAGCACCACCTCCGGTCGACACGTAGCTAACCTTGTCGGCATAGCCGAATTGGTTGATACATGCAACAGAGTCGCCTCCGCCAATCAATGAAAACGCACCGTTTGAAGTGGCTTCGGCAATGGCAGCGGCAGTTGCTTTTGAACCTTCCGCGAATGCCTCCATTTCAAACACTCCCGCAGGACCGTTCCAAAGGATCGTTTTTGAAGCTTTGATCACTTCGGTTACTTTCTTAATTGATTCAGGACCCATATCCAGACCCATCCAACCTTCTGGTATATTCATCACCGGACATACCTGAGTGTTCGCGTCGTTGGCAAATTTGTCGGCAGCCAATGTATCAACAGGCAATACCAAATTTACACCCAATTCGTTGGCTTTGTTGATAACGGCAGTTGCAACATCAAGCATATCGTCTTCGCACAATGAAGAACCAACTGATCCTCCTTGAGCTTTAGCGAAGGTAAAGGCCATACCTCCACCGATGATTACATTGTCCACTTTGCTCAAAAGATTTTCAATGATAGTGATCTTTGATGATACTTTCGATCCTCCGATAATGGCGGTAACGGGTTTCACAGGTTTGTTCAACACTTTCTCAACCGCATCCACTTCGTTTTGCATCAAGAAACCGAACATCTTGTTCTCTGGGGCGAAGTATTGAGCGATCAAAGCGGTAGAAGCATGCGCACGGTGAGCTGTTCCAAACGCGTCGTTTACGTAACAGTCAGCATACGAAGCCAATTTTTTGGTAAACTCTTTTTGGCTCTCTTTTACCACCTTTTTAGCAGCTTTTTTCTCCTCGTCTGAAGCATCTTCAGCCAAACCGCGGGGTTTTCCCTCCTCTTCGGCGTAGAAACGAAGATTTTCCAACACCAAAGCTTCTCCCGATTTCAATGAAGCCACTTGTTCGTCGGCATTCATGCAGTCCTCCGCAAATTTCACCGGAACACCCAGTAATTCAGCTACTCTGTCGAGTACATATTTCATGGAATATTTGGGGTCTGGATTTTTTTTCGGACGTCCCAAGTGTGAGCCGATGATAATTGATCCTCCGTCAGCCAAAATCTTCTTCAAGGTTGGCATAGCGGCACGGATACGTGTGTCGTCAGTAATTTTGAACTCCTCATTGAAAGGTACGTTAAAATCAACTCTCACAAAGGCTTTCTTGCCCGCAAAATTGAATTTGTCAATGGTTTGCATAGTTGTATAAATTAGTTTTATATGTGAAGATACTCAGTTTAAGCGACAAAAGTATATAAAAACAGTGAGACTGTAAAAGTGAGGAGTCAGAATATCTGGATAAAATGTGATTAAAATCTGTTTTATAACAACTTTACGATGACTCATTTTCTAAATAAATACGCTTAATAATTGTAAATAAAAAGGACGGCTCCTTTTTGTCAATACGAGCATACGTTTGTGCGAAAAGGTATATACCTTTTTATATAAAGGAGTATTCGTTTTTGTGGAGGCGAATTGTCCCGTCCTGAAATAGCGTTACACAAAAGAAGGTAAGTTATGGAAGTAAATTGTAAGAGTCTGTATATCAGGCGCAGTCAGAGGGATTATCCATTAAGTTTAAAACTGGCGGTGGTC
>JBKEBB010000142.1:0-3230 GCA_047972845.1 Bacteroidales bacterium | reverse complement strand
TTGGTGGGCGAATTCTCTATGTGATTGCTTCACTCATACATTCCGACAGCACACGGTCCGTCGATGGCACTGTTCAATGCCCTCAACTGGTCCTAGACCGGAATCGCTCAAGCCTATATCGACCATCAGATCTTACCGCGCGACAAGGCGTTTGAGATTGTTGACGCGCAAGGACGGGTTTGTCCCGCACAGCCGGGCGAGCGTCGCTCCGACGGCACCTATTGGTCCATATATGTGAAAGATGTACCCCCTCTTGGCTACACCCAACTCTATATCCGAATAAAAGATCAACCTGCCGAAGCGATCTCTTCGATCAACACTCCCCAAGGACGTGCCCCGTTTATGACAAAACCCCGTCATGAGAATCAGTGGTATGATATTCGGTTTAATCCCTCCACGGGAACCATTTCTCAGATTATAGACAAAGAGTTGGGACAACCTTTGTTGGAGGAGAATACCGAGTGGGTATTCGGTCAGTTTGTGTATGAGAACATGCACAGCCGGAGGGATATGATTTTCCACCGACCGATGAAAACATTTACCCGTCCGATAGATAAGATTCGCTTGGAGAGTATCACACGCGGACCTATTTGGGACAGCTATCTATTTGTGGGAGATGCCTTGACAGGACGTGAGGCGGACAACTTCAAGGCCGATTTCAAAGTCTATAACGTTGAGAAGAAAATTGAGATTGTCTATTCGTTGCGCAAACGGTCGGTGCTGGAACCCGAAGCTGTCTATATCGCGTTTCCGTTTGAAGTGGCCGATGGAAAACTGTTTATCGACGTTCCCGGAGGCAATATCGAAGCAGGCGTAGATCAGATACCCAACTCATCGCGCGATTGGAACACGGTACAAAACTATGCCGCCGCGCGAAACAGTAAATCGCAGATCGTTCTGGTAAGTCCTGAAGTGCCGATGATGCACCTGGGTGGACTCAATACCGGAAAATGGAAACGGGGTAAACACGAATCGACCCAGATATACTCGATGCCAATGACTAACTATTGGCACACCAACTTCAATGCCGATCAGTTGGGCGAATTTAATTGGAGCTATTTTATTACTTCGACCAACGATGTATCCACTCAGTATGCCACACAATTCGCATGGAACAACCGGATTCCGCTTCTTACCCGTGTATTTCCTGAAGGAAACACAAGTGGAGCACCTCTTACTCCCGCATCGTTCTTCTCACTTCCCGACAATCTTTTGATTGTAAGTATGAGTCCGGTGGAAGGAGAAAACGCGATCATGCTCCATTTGCGTGAAATTGGAGGAAAAGCGTGCGACTTTTCGGTTCGTCCGGGACTGAACAAATTCAAATCCTCCACCGTTTGCAATGCCATCGGAACACCCCTTGCCAACCGTTCGCTTGCATTCAAGCCATGGGAGGTGAAGTTTATCAAACTGGCTTGGTAGTCCCTTTGCCTTGGTGCATGAATAGTTTCGGTATTTATGTATAAATTTGCAGACAAGGATTTCCGTATCGAGATATGGTACGGATACATCCTTGTCTGCTTGATCTAATCACCCTCATCCCACCTACCTATGAAACACAATCTGTTTGCTTTTCGACTGATTATCCTATCCCTCTTTTTGACCATTGGATGCACAAACAAGAATAAGGTTCCTATGCTCATTACGGTTGAACCCGCACAGGAAGGTAGTCGATCCGTTTTGATGGAGGCTATAAAGAAGGCCGCGGAACAACCGGAAAGGCCTACAATTATCCGATTGACAAAAGGGGTGTATCATCTATATGCGGACAGTGCAGACAAACACCAATATTATGCCTCTAATACGGCCTCTGAAAAAGAGAATCCCGACCCTACAAGACGGATTGCCTTATGGATCAGAAAGATAAATAACCTGACCATTGACGGACAAGGAAGCTCCCTGATGCTGCATGGCGAGCAGACCGCATTGGTGATCGATAGTTGTCGCGACGTGTTGATAAAAGATCTAACCATTGATATGTTCGATCCGACCGTTCCCGAAATGACCGTAGTAGAAACAGGTCCGGGATATATGATCGCCGATGTGCATCCCTCCTCGCAATACGAAATAGTTAATGGACGGTTGAGATGGAAAGGGGTCAACTGGAGTTTCGAAGATGGAATCGCGCAACTCTACGATCCTAAACAGAATAGTACCTGGCGTAGCTTCGCTCCTCAAACAAATGCCAAGCAGGTGACGGAATTATCCGAACGAAAACTCCGTTTCGACTTTGCACAAACCCCAGACGTACAGATTGGGCAGACCTTTCAGATGCGGGATGGGATTCGTGACGAACTATGCGGATTGATTACCCACTCTGCCGATGTGTCGTTTAGCAACGTAATTTGCCGCTTCATGGGCAATTTCAGTATTTTGAGCCAATTGAGCGAAAACATATCCTATACGGATTGTGAATTTGCTCCCGACTCAATAGGAGGAAGAACAAATTCCAGTTTCGCGGACATGCTTCACTTTTCAGGGTGCAAAGGCGAGATCAACATCAAAAACTGCCATTTTTCAGGAGCACACGATGATCCGGTGAATGTACACGGAACACACCTGAAAGTGATAGAGTTCCCAACTCGTCAGTTGGCACGTGTGCGCTTTATGCACCCTCAATCGTACGGATTCGAGGCTTTTTCAAAAGGCGATGAAATAGAGATCGTTGATGCTAAATCATTGCTCCCCGTGGCTACCAATCGGATTGCACGGGTGACAAGAGAGAATAACTATGACCTGCTGTTGACCTTCGAGCACGAAATTCCTTCAAGTGTTCTACTCAATCCCAATCTGGTGATTGAGAATATCACACTCACTCCCGAAGTAACAATCAGCGATTGTACATTTGAACGTGTTCCGACCAGAGGAATTCTTATCTCAACGCGAAAGAAAGTAGTTATTGAACGAAATATCTTCTTCCGAATGAAAATGAGCGCAATACTTATTGCAGATGATGCGAGGAGTTGGTATGAGTCGGGACCGGTGCACGATGTAACCATTCGTGATAACCAGTTTATCGAATGCGGAGAACCGGTTATCTGGATTCATCCGGAAAACGAGACGACTGAAGGTCCCGTACACAAAAACATCGTCATCACTAATAATAGATTTAAATGATTATCCGCAATACTTCCTAAAAAGAATTGGCCAAAAAAAGTTGTAAAATAGTCCACAAAAAATTGCATATATCACTGATTTTCATTATCTTTATAGCTGAAACAGCATAAGGG
>JBKEBB010000115.1:0-10376 GCA_047972845.1 Bacteroidales bacterium | reverse complement strand
TAGATGTAAAAGGCCGTCAAGAACAAGTCACCGCGGGGGGTGAGGTGATTAAATTCGATGGTTTCCTTCGAGTGTATAAAGAGTCGTTTGACGACGATCAAGAAGGAGACAACGAATCGACACTACTTCCTCCGATAGCTATCGGACAGCCGTTAAGTCTGGTTGAGATGACCGCTACGGAACGATTCACCCAGCGTCCACCGAGATACACCGAAGCAAGTCTGGTGAGAAAGTTAGAGGAACTTGGAATTGGTCGTCCCTCTACATACGCACCCACCATCTCCACCATTCAACAACGTGGATATGTGGAAAAGGGAGAAAAAGAGGGAGAAATACGCCATTACAACATGCTCACACTCAAAAAAGGAGCAATCGCCGACCAAACAAAAAGTGAGAAAATGGGAGCTGAAAAGGCCAAACTCTTTCCTACTGATATTGGCAGCGTAGTAACCGATTTCTTGGTTGAGAACTTTCCCTCTATTATGGATTACAACTTCACCGCGGATGTGGAGGAGAAGTTTGACCATATCGCCGAAGGAGCTATACAATGGACTGATCAGATGAAAGAGTTCTACAACGTATTTAATCCGATCGTTGAAAGCGTTTCATCAGCAAAAAGAGACAATAAGGTGGGCGAACGCCAATTGGGAGTAGATCCGAAAAGCGGAAACCCTGTATCGGTTAAGATTGGACGGTTCGGTCCGGTGGTACAGATCGGCAGCAACGACTCGGAAGAAAAACCCCGCTTCGCCTCACTTCTGAAGAATCAATCGATTGAAACCATCACACTTTATGAGGCCCTTCATCTCTTTGATCTTCCTAAACAAATAGGAACCTTTGAAGAGAAAACCGTAGTGGTCAATGTCGGACGATTCGGACCATATGTGAGCCATGACGGGAAATTTGTTTCAATCCCAAAAGAGATTGATCCACATACAATCTCACTTGAAGAAGCCACAGAGCTGATCAACGAAAAAAGGAAAGCGGAAAGTCAAAAGCTGATCAAATCGTTTACTGAAGAGCCCGAACTGGAAATTCTCAATGGACGATTTGGCCCATATATCGCATACAAGGGAAAGAATTTCAAGATTCCACGAACCCAAAAACCGGCTGAGCTTACTCTTGAACAGTGTATGGAGCTTATCAACAGTGCCGATAACGGAAAAAAAACAGAGAAGAAGAAAGCAGCTCCCCGCAAAAAGAAGGTTTAAAAAGAAGCCCTTCGATGAGATCGTTTTAGGCGTACTAACCTCCCTCATCCACATTCGGAGCCACTGTCAAACAACAATATCAACTTCTTAATAAAATAAACCTTTTGAATAAGACGAATAAACGTCCTATTCAAAAGGTTTTTTCGTACAAAGAAAAGTGCTCATTCCATCTTTTCCATAATTCAAGATTACGATCGAAAATCGGACAAAGGAATGGATACAGAATTAAGAAAAGTGTAACAGAAAGGTGATTAGAGAGTGTGAATATCCATTAACTGACGACATCCGATTAATACTCTAATCCTATTTCATCAATGAAAACAGCATGTATAAAGAGTTGTAGAAGGCTATTTGTGTACAACAATCCCCTGTCCGAATATTTAAAATATACCACAAATCGTTTCTTATATTAACTATCTGATCAGATCATTCTCCAATAAAGATTAATAGTTATTTTAGAAATAAAAATAAGTAAATCAATTCCGCGAATTACAATAGATCAAATATTCTCGAGAATGCCTATCTTTGTTTGACTATTTTCTCCATTTTATTATGCTCTCAAGTGTCCCATTCGTGCAATCAAACAATATATTATACACGTTTAGATATATAATGTGCAATAAAAAAGGGGCTATTTGATCATTTTTCTGTTATCAAATATAAAAAAATTAGTATATCTATAATCCATGCGTTACATTTGCACGCTCAAAAAAAGGCGTTAATTGTTCTGAATTCTCTTCTCTCTGTTTTTTCACTGAAGAAGAGCATTTGTTTATTCGAAGCGGAATAAAGACTGACAGGGAAAACAGAATTAGAAACGTATATCATAAGTATTATTGATTCATATTTTTAATAGACAGACATGTTTATCAATGCAGTAGGATGTTATGTTCCTTCATCCAGAGTTCACAACGATCATTTTAAAGAATTAAACGGACTAACGGATGAATGGATCTTCCAACGCACAGGCATCCGCACCCGTAGCCGCGTTACTAACAATGAAGACGGTAACACCATGGGATTGGCTGCTGTTGCTAAAGCTGCAGAGCAACTTCCTTATTCGCTCGAAGAGGTCGATCTGATCATTACAGCGGGATACTCTCCGCTCGACACAGTAGGCACATTGGGACACATCGCGCAGCGCGATTTCAAAATGATCAACGCGGCAGTGGTACTTGTCTCCTCCGCCTGTTCATCCTTTGTAAACGCATGCGAAATTGTGGATGCTTATTTCCTCAGTAACAAGGCTTCTAAGGCCCTTGTCATCTGCTCGGAACATAACTCCTATTACGCCAACGAGACCGATGAGAAAGCGGGACATCTATGGGGCGACGCGGCAGTCGCGGCCTTCTTCTCCAAAGAAAAAACCAACGACAGCGAACCTCAAGTGGTAGGAATCTCTACAAAGGGATTGGGACATATCGGCAAAGGTCCCGAAGGAGTTTGTCTGAAACCCCGTACCGAAGGAATACAAATGCCCGACGGTCGTGACGTATTTATCAATGCTACACACTACATGATCGACGCCCTCAATCAAGTAGCGAAAATCCATGGTATATCTATTCATGATATCGACTATATCTGCGCGCATCAAGCCAATATGCGTATTATCAAAAACATCGAACGTCAAGCGGACTTACCCGGTGATAAATTTTTGGCAAACATCGAGGAGCTTGGAAACACCGGATCGGCCAGTGCGATGTTGGTGGCAATTCAGAATTGGAAAACCTTTAAAAAGGATGACTTGGTTGCTCTCACCGTTTTCGGAGGGGGATATTCATCGGGTGGAATGTTGATCCGATTCTAACCATTTCAGGGAAAAGTTGTACTTTTGTGATTCATAAGTAATGAACTATATGGAATCACAATCAAAAACGGCCATTTTACTCATCGCTTGTCCTGATCAGCCGGGTATTATTGCCGTGGTAACTGATTTTATTAATAAAAATGGAGGAAACATCGTCTATCTCGATCAACATGTTGATCGTGAGGAGGGTGTTTTTTTTATGCGTGTAGAGTGGGAGCTTAACCATTTCGGAATTCCCGAAGATAAAATTGAGGAGTTTTTCCAAACTCTCTACGCACAGAAGTACAGCATGAACTTTCGCCTCTACTTCAACGACTACACCCCCCGTATGGCCATTTTCGTCTCTAAAATGTCTCATTGCCTATACGACATCTTAGGGAGATACATCTCTGGAGAGTGGAAAGTAGAGATTCCTCTTATTATAAGCAATCACCCCGATCTGGAAGAGGCGGCGAAACGTTTCGGAATAGACTTCCATTGCATTCCGATCACCAAAGAGAACAAATCCGAACAGGAGGCTTATGAACTCGATCTGCTCAAGCGTTATCAAATCGACTTTATTGTGCTTGCTCGCTACATGCAGGTGGTATCAGACCACTTCATTCATCAATATCCCAACAAGATAATCAATATCCACCACTCGTTCCTGCCCGCCTTTATGGGAGCAAGACCTTACCACGCGGCACACGAACGGGGCGTTAAGCTGATCGGAGCAACCAGCCACTATGTCACAGCCGAACTGGATGCCGGACCTATCATCGAGCAGGACATTTCACGTATATCACATAAGGATACCGTGCAAACGCTTGTTCACAAAGGGCAAGATTTAGAAAAGATAGTACTGAGTCGAGCGGTTGAGAAACATATCCAACGTAAAATTCTTGCTCACAAGAATAAAACCGTAGTCTTTAATTAAGAACAAAGAAAAACCAAAAGAGAGATCCGAATCGGAAGCTGAAAAGAAATAAATTAGTAATTGACAGCTTTCTGCCTGTCTGAACAGACTCCTCTTTATTCCATGTGGATAAAGAGAATTCAAAACATCAATCATATGAAACACACTTTACTTATCGCCTTGCTCGCCGTTTCAACAACGGTTGGCGCTCAATCAGTAAAATCGCCTTACCAAAAGGGATACATCGACTTCAATAAAAACGGAGTTATGGATGTGTTTGAAAATCCCAACGAACCGATCGACAATCGGGTAAATGACCTCATCAAGCAAATGACCCTTGAAGAGAAAGAGGGACAATTGCTCACCGGACTCGGCTGGCATTTCTACGAACGAAAAGAGGGGAAAGTATTGATGACAGAAAAATTCCGTGAAGCGATGGGCAAATCTCCCATGGGTTCGGTATGGGGCTTTTTCCGTGCCGATCCATGGACTCGCAAGAATCTGGTTACCGGATTGAATCCTTCGTTGGCACCCAAAGCGGCCAACCAAATGCAACGTTATATCATTGAGAATACCCGTCTGGGTATTCCGATGATTCTTGCCGAAGAGTGCGCCCACGGACATATGGCAATCGGAGCTACCGTATTTCCTACCAGCATCGGACAGGCTGCCACATTCAATCCCGAACTGATCCATCGAATGGCTCAAGCCACCGCGTATGAAACCCGTCGTCAGGGTGCACACATCGGCTACGGACCTATCCTCGATTTGGCAAGAGATCCCCGTTGGTCACGCGTGGAAGAGACATACGGCGAAGATCCTTATCTGATAGGAGAGATGGGTGCCGCTGTGGTGACCGGATTCCAAGGCAAAAACCTGAAGAGCGATCGCAATGTCATATCCACCCTGAAACACTTTGCTGCCTACGGATGGACCGAAGGAGGACACAACTCCGGACGTGCCAACGTTGGCGAACGCGAAATGGAAGAGCATGTGCTTCCCCCCTTCCGACGTGCGGTTGAAGCGGGAGCACTGTCGGTCATGAGTTCATACAACGAAGTGGATGGAACACCTTGTACCTCCAGTCGTCATTTGCTGACGGATGTTTTGAAGAAAAGATGGGGTTTTGAAGGGTTTGTCGTGAGCGATCTTCATTCCATCTCAGGATTGACAGGCCATGGCGTTGCCGCCAATCGTCGCGAAGCCGCAAAGAAAGCACTTGAAGCAGGAATAGATGCCGACCTCAGTGGCGTTGATATTAAAAATCATGTGATCGATCTGGTAAGCAAAGGAGAAATGGACATCTCTGTGGTGGATGAGGCCGTTCGTCGGGTGCTGAAGGCTAAGTTTACCGTTGGTCTCTTCGACAATCCGTTCGTGGCTGAAAACCTGATAGGCTTTCCCAAAGAACACAAAGAGCTGGCGCGCGAAGTGGCTCGTCAGTCGGTAACGCTGCTTAAAAACAACAACAACATTCTTCCTCTGAAAAAGGGAGCTCAGAAGATCGCGTTGATAGGCCCCAATGCCGATAACGCCTACAACATGTTGGGTGATTACACCGCTCCTCAGTTGGAAAAAGATATTATCACCGTGCGAAAAGGGATGGCCGCCAAACTGGCTCAAACCCCTTCCCTCCTCTCCTACTCCAAAGGATGTGCCATTCGCGACACCACTTCTAACGAGATGGCTGAAGCATTGCGCACCGCAGCGGCTGCCGATGTGGTGGTTATGGTGATGGGAGGATCGAGCGCACGCGACTTCAGTTCTGAGTTTGAAGCTACGGGTGCCGCCCGTGTATCGCAAAATTCGGTTAGCGACATGGAATCAGGCGAAGGATACGACCGCTCCACTCTCGACCTGATGGGTCGCCAGATGGAATTGCTCAAAGAGGTGAAAAAGCTCGGAAAACCAATGATTGTTGTTCTTATCAAAGGTCGTCCTATGATCCTCAACTGGATGGAAGAGAACGCCGATGCCATTATCGACGCTTGGTATCCCGGAATGGAGGGTGGCAATGCCATTGCCGATGTCATTTTTGGAGATTACAATCCCGCCGGACGATTGCCTATCTCCGTTCCTCGCTCTGTGGGACAACTTCCCGTATTCTACAACACCAAGAGAAGCGCCAATCGTTCCAACTACGTGGAAGAAAAAGGCACTCCGCTCTACTCATTCGGATACGGCCTAAGCTACACCACATTTGACTACGCCAACTTGAAGATAACAAACAACAAAGACATCAACCACATCTCCGTATCCGTCGAAGCCGAAATTACCAACAGCGGTAACCGTGCCGGCGACGAGGTGGTTCAACTCTATGTACGCGATGAAGTGGCCAGTTTCACTACACCTGTTAAACAGTTGAAAGCCTTCAAACGCATTCATCTCAAACCGGGTGAGAAGACTAAAGTTCGTTTCGAACTCGACAAACAGGCGTTTGAAATGTACGACAAAGAGGGCACTTTTATGGTCGAACCCGGAAAGTTCACTATCACCGTAGGCCCCTCTTCCATCAATACTCCGCTCAAAGAGACAATCGAGTTGTAACCACTCGATTGTCCTTAACATAACCATTTGACTCTTTATACAATATGCTTGTAGCTGTAATTAATAACTGTGGTAATATCTATTCGGTTGACTATGCCCTGCGTCGTTTAGGCATCGAACCTGTTTTGACCACCGATCCGAAAATCCTTTCTAAGGCAGATAAGATTATCTTCCCCGGACAGGGAGAGGCCTCAACCACGATGCAACACCTTCGTGAGAGCGGTCTGGATCAATTCATCTTGGAGTGGCGCAAACCCTTTATGGGTATTTGTATCGGTATGCAGCTGATGTGTAACCATTCCGAAGAGGGAGATGCCGACTGCCTCGGTATTTTCGACACGAAAGTAACCCGGTTTATTCCCACTTCGCAACGTGAAAAGGTTCCCCACATGGGCTGGAATTCTATCTATAACCTCCAAACAGAGTTTCTTCCCGCCAATCTGGAGAACAGCTACGTTTACTACGTCCACAGCTACTACGTGGCACTATGCAAGGAGACGGTAGCCACTACCGATTACACCCTGCCCTTCAGTGCCGCGCTGCAAAAAGAGAACTACTATGCCACCCAATTCCACCCCGAAAAGAGTGGATCGGTGGGCGAGCTCATCCTCAAAAAATGGTTGATAGAAAAGTAGCCTACGATTAGGCAAACTTCGCTTCACCCTCTCATTTAAACCAAACAATTAGCACATCCACCATACGAAATGATTCAACTCATCCCCGCCATCGATATAATAGAAGGAAAGTGTGTGCGCCTATCTCAAGGCGACTACGACCGAAAGACAATATACAACGAAGACCCTCTGGAGGTAGCCAAGGAATTTGAAGACAATGGATTGAAACGCCTTCATTTGGTCGATCTCGACGGTGCCAAAGCCCATCAGATTGTCAATTGGAAGGTGTTGGAGCGAATTGCCAATCACACATCACTGGTTATCGACTTCGGAGGAGGGCTCAAAAAAGACAAAGACCTCGAGATCGCGTTTGAGTGTGGAGCATCGATGATTACCGGAGGGAGCATCGCGGTAAAAAATACTGAAGTGTTCGAAAGTTGGATTGCTCGCTACGGTGCCGATCGCATCATTCTGGGAGCCGATGTGAAAGATCGAAAAATCGCGGTAAGCGGATGGTTGGAAGACACAAGCCTTGAACTGCTCCCTTTTCTGGAAGGCTATATCAATAAAGGGATCACTCAGGTGATCTCCACAGATATCAGCAAAGACGGAATGCTTTCAGGACCCTCTATTCCGCTTTACAAAGAGATGCTCGAGGCCTTCCCCCGGTTGGTTGTTATCGCCAGCGGAGGAGTAAGCAGCATCGCAGACATTGAGGCCCTTGAAGAGGTTGGCGTCCCCGCCGTAATCTTTGGTAAAGCCATTTACGAAGGACGAATCGCGCTGAAAGAGCTCAGTCGTTTTATATAATAAGATAGAAACAGACATTTTTGAAAAACAATACCACTATGCTTGCCAAACGAATTATCCCCTGTCTCGACATTAAAGAAGGAAAAACCGTTAAAGGTGTAAACTTCGAGAATCTCCGCGAAGCCGGCGATCCGATTGAGTTGGGTTGGATGTACAGCGAACAGGGAGCAGACGAGCTGGTTTATCTCGACATAATCGCCTCCCACGAAGGAAGAAAAACCTTTACCGAACTGGTACGTAAAATCGCGGCCAACATCTCTATTCCCTTCACTGTAGGAGGAGGAATAAACGCCTTAGAGGATGTGGACAGACTGCTCAACGCAGGTGCCGATAAAGTGTCAATCAACTCCTCAGCCATACGACAGCCCGAGTTGATTGAACAAATAGCCGCACGATTCGGATCGCAGGTGTGTGTGTGCGCGATCGATGCCAAGGAAGAGGATGGAAAATGGACTTGCTATCTCAACGGCGGACGTATTCCTACCCGGCTGGAACTATTTTCATGGGCGAAAGAGGCCCAAGAGAGAGGCGCGGGAGAGATTCTTTTCACCAGCATGAATCACGACGGAGTGAAAACAGGATTCGCCAACGAAGCTCTCGCACACCTTTCGGATACGCTTATCATACCTATTATTGCCTCCGGAGGAGCAGGGGCCAAAGAGCATTTTAAAGATGTGTTCGAACAAGGCAAAGCGGATGCGGCCTTGGCGGCAAGCGTTTTCCACTTCGGCGAAATACCTATTCCCGAATTAAAGCAGTATCTTCGCACCCAAGGTATAACGGTGAGGTGATCGCCTCCCTCTATCACGTTTCGAAGTAAACAAACAATCGATTGATTAGACAATCAGAAAACCTATACACAATGGATTTTACAAAAATGGGCGGACTTATCCCCGCTATTATTCAGGATGAACAGACAATGAAAGTGCTCATGCTGGGATTTATGAATGAAGAGGCATATGCTAAAACATTGGAAACCGGAAAAGTTACCTTCTTCAGTCGCACCAAGAATTGTCTTTGGACCAAGGGCGAAGAGAGCGGAAATTTTCTGTTGGTACGTTCCATTTCGGAAGATTGTGATCAAGATACACTCTTGATTAAGGTAAACCCAGTTGGTCCCGTCTGTCATACCGGTGCCGACACCTGTTTTGATGAGATCAACGAAGAACCTATTCTCTTCTTAAAATACCTGCAAGCATTCATCGATCGCCGTCGAAACGAGATGCCCGAAGGCTCCTACACCACCTCTCTATTCAAAAAAGGGGTGAACCGTATGGCACAAAAGGTAGGCGAAGAGGCGGTTGAAACTGTAATAGAGGCCACCAACGGCACTAATGAAGGATTTGTTTACGAAGCCTCCGACCTGATTTACCACTTGATAGTTCTCCTCTCAAGCAAAGGCTTCACGCTGCAAGATCTTGCTACCGAACTGAAGAAACGTCACAAAGAATAAAGCTAACATGGAACAGTTGATACGATACCGAAACGTAAATGTCACCCGCAAAGAGCATGTCGTTCTTACTGATGTCAATTTTGATCTGTATGAAAATGAGTTTTTATACATCATCGGACGCGTAGGTACCGGAAAAAGCAGTCTGGTGAAAACCATTTACAGAGAGGTGCCCATTGAACAAGGCGAGGCGGAAGTACTCGAATACAACCTTTCATCCATCAAAGAGAAGGATGTTCCTTTTCTGCGACGTAAAATAGGCATTGTTTTTCAGGATTTTCAGCTATTGATTGACAGGAGCGTTCATGCCAACCTGGAGTTTGTGTTGAAAGCCACCGGATGGACTGCCAAGCATGAGATAAACGACCGCATTGACGAAGTGCTCCGACTGGTAGGTATGGAAACCAAGGGCTATAAGATGCCTCATGAACTGTCTGGCGGCGAACAGCAGCGGATTGTTATCGCCCGTGCCCTTTTGAACAACCCCCAAATTATACTTGCGGACGAACCCACCGGAAATCTCGATCCCGAAACCGGTAATCAAATTGTGCAACTGCTTCAGAAGATCAGTAAAAACGGTACATCCATTGTGATGATTACCCACAATCTACGGGTTATTCAGCAGTTTCCGGGACGAGTGCTCGAATGCAGAAACGGATCGTTGGAATCGTGCACCACCGAGCGAATGGAATATCTGTTGACCTCCAATTGATCGCCTTTATCCGCCTTGCATCGGCCTGATTACCTTCAATGTCAACCAACCTCAATCTCCCCTTCCAAATGAGGAAATAGAGACTGAAAGAGGGCAAAAGAACAAGAAGAAAAAAGGACGGCTCCTTTTGATCAATACGTATATACCTTTTGATACAAACGAGTAATCCTTTTAATCAAAAGGTATATTCCTTTTTTCTCCACAAAGTATCCCGTCCTGAAATAGCGTTACACAAAAGAAGGTAAGTTATGGAAGTAAATTGTAAGAGTCTGTATATCAGGCGCAGTCAGAGGGATTATCCATTAAGTTTAAAACTGGCGGTGGTCAAGG
>JBKEBB010000025.1:0-5517 GCA_047972845.1 Bacteroidales bacterium | reverse complement strand
CCCAACCTCCCATTGAAACAATGGGTTGATCGAATTCAATAACAAAATGAACTATGTATTCCTGATCGGCATCACGACTCCAAACATATTTCGATAATTGATGACTGAATCCTTCAATACGAGTATCGCTCACCTTTTTAATCTCAATCTCTTCCAATTGATAATTGTATTCTGCCTCCACGTGTAGATCAATCAGAATACGGGCGCTATCTCTTTCCTTTGGGAATGTAAACCGCATGAAACTACAACGTGAGGTAGCACTTGCCTCAGCCAATATGTCATAGTCTTCAAGTTTAACTTTATAGTAATCAAGTGGTGCCTCTTCGGTCTTCTTATCAATTCGTGATCGATATCCCGAATCCGGATCAAGCTCATCGCCCACTTCAGTCTTTAATGTTCCGTTGGTTGCCATTATTCCCAATCCAGCCATTGTCCATTCATGAATATGGCTAAAGCAACCCACACTTTCGAACGTGGGTTGATAACCGGCCTGCCATCCTCTATTCTGGTTATCGGGACTAATTTTCACCATACTGAACGGCATCCACGGACCCGGAGCAATCATCCAACGGGAGTGTGCTGTACCAATTCGTGTATCCACATAATGAGCGGGGGTATGTACGGGTTGCGGCGATCGAAGGATCTGTCCCGATGCAATCGATTTACCGTTTACTCTAACTTTATATTTGCTTTTGGTCTCCTGTTCAACAGCCGGCATCGGAGCCTCAAATTGATAGCGAGCTGTGTCCAATTTCTCCTCAAATATCTCCATCCCATCTAACTCAACGGTTAAATTAGGGGTTCCTTCAAGATGTTCAACATCAACAATCAAAGGTTGAAACAGTTCTCCATCCTTGTTGATACTATAGGCGGCTGCCTCCACATTTCTTACAAATGCCTGTGTAGGTTGAGTAAGTTTAACTCCTCCGGGGCCTTCCAATCTCACATGATCAAACAATATCCAAGAACCTTCCAATACCGACAGAGTTATACAATTTCCTCCCTTACGCAGCACTTCCGGTTTTATTTTTATTACCCACGCATCGGCTCTCGATCCTTCCATCTTACCTACAAGAGCGGAGTCATTCGCACCGGGGGAAAGTTGCCATTTCTCCATCTGCAAATTATTGATGTTTACTTTCAGCATTGGAGGTTTTTTTTGAGCACGTTCAGCCACTTGAATCACCAAGCTCCACTCCCCATCGTTGGGCATTTTATCAATACCGAATAAAATATTGGTTTCATGGGTTCTCCATCCCGAAGTTGACCATGTTCCACCCCACTCATCAGCGGGACCGGGTAATACATAGGGAAACGATTTGGAAGCATCATCTCTCCCAATCAAGAAATACCGATCTTCGTATCCAAAATCATTTGCAAGGAATTCCTTGTAGTCGCCAGGGGCAAGTGCCAATCCGTTTGTGAGACTATCTGCCTCACCAATATTCCAAATCAGCTCTCCGCTTTTTGGAGTATTACACGACATAAAAAACGGTAGAAATAGTAAAACAAGAATTAGATGTTTCATTCAAATAGTATCTTTAGTGGGTTAATCAGGTATTATTGACAAAGATAATTCTTTCCTAAGAACTACGTAAAAAATGGGTACTATTTCCTGTGAAATAGCACCCATACCAATCTTAATTACAATACAAACGTGAAAAATATTTCTGATCAATACGCATTCTTATAATCCTTCAACAGCAATTGCAAACGTTGGCGGGCAAAGAAAATTCTACTTTTTACCGTTCCGATCGGCAAACCCATCTTTTCGGCAATCTCGTGGTATTTATACCCCTCGGTATGCATTTTAAATGGGACCTTGTACTCATCCGCGAATCCATTCAATACTGTCATAATCTCATTATAGGTATATGAACCTTCCGGAGTATCAAATCCTGACTCTTGCGGCAAATTCAAATGATATAGATCTTCTGTTTGGTCAACAACTGTCTGACTACGTACATGACGGCGATAGTTATTAATGAATATATTGCGCATGATTGTGTACAACCATCCTTTGAAATTTACATTATCATAAAACTTTTCCGCATTATCGAGTGCTTTCAGTGTAGTATCCTGAAGCAAGTCCTTTGCATCGTCACGGTCTGCAGTTAAGGTCAACGCGAAATTGTACAGATTATCTTGTACTCCTAATAAACTCTCACGAAATTGACGAGGCTTCATAATGTTACTTTTTAAATATTATAGAATCTGGTCCTAACCTCACACTTTCTAGTGTTGTAGGTTCGCATTGCAAATTTATACGCTTTCTAAATAAGAAGAGGTATATTTTCGATTAATAAACCCTAATCAATTGTTAAATGTTCTATACATAATATTTTCCTCTATAAAATACTCACTTCAGAGAACAGATCAAGTGCCCTTTAAGACACTAAAAATCGGGTTCCAACAGTTCAATCAATACAGCTATAAGAAAGGATATTCAAGAAAACATTAAAAGAGAAAGAAGATAATTATAACTTACTGAAATAGTGATCTTTTAAAGAATACATAAGACTCAAAAGGCGACCCCATTCTAAAGAAATCAACTCCTATCTACAGCAAACCGACAGCGATATCCATCCTCATTTTTCATATCAACAGATTTATAAAGACAGATCCGAATAATAGATTCGCGGAATAAGAGTCAATACGTTCGATACACATTCAACCGGATCTAATTTCAATAAAGAATTAAAAATACCAGTTTACGAATGTAGGTATATTATTTAGATTGATCACAAAAAAAGAGAAGAAAAAATATAAAAAAGATTGACCGAGTTATCACAGTCGATCAATCTTTTTAAAATTAATAAATAAGAAACTGTATATCAACCACAATAGTCTCTTTTATAGATCATTCAAACTTCCATTTAAAATTAAAATCAGTCCCTATATTTACAACATCCAGGCAAAGAATTATACACTTCATTATTGGCCTTGAATAAAGCATTATCGTGACCCTTTGATGCGATTGCTTTGGCTATCGTATTTAATGACACTTTATCTGAATTCAGATTCAAGTGCAACTGCTTACTTTCTCTATCCCACACTGCCGACAATACACCGTCAAAACCTTTCGCAGTAAGTTCTATTCGCTCTTTACACATATCGCATAAGCCTTCAACTCGAAGAGTAACATGTTCGGTTCTCAGCGCTGGATTCGACTTTTGTGTCCCTACATCCGAATGAGAACTATGTCCTTGATGCCCTCTGACAGATTCAGCCCCATCCCTATTCATCATACTGCGTTTTCCCTCCAATTGAGCACTCGCGTCAATCGAGAAAACACCATTCGTTACAATTTCCTCACCCTCTTCTAATCCTGACAAAACTACATATTCCTGACCCAACGATGCTCCCAACTCTATTTCTCGGAGTTTGAATGTTGGTATGTCTGAAAATAATTCCTTCACATATACAATCGAACGTTTACCAGTCCACAATACAGCCGATGTAGGAATCACAATATTGTTTTTACTCTGCTTTAATGAAGCCTTAACAACAGCCACAGCATACATCTCCGGTTTTAATTCCAATCTGTTATTTGCCGTTTCAACACGAATCTTGACCGTTCGGGTAGTTTTATCTACAATAGGATCAATAAAAGAGATCTTTCCAGAAAATGTCTTATCCGGAAGCGAACGTAACGTATAATCCACCCTATCACCAATCTTCAGGTAAGGCAGATCGGACTCATAGGCATCAAATACAGCCCAGACAACAGACAAATCAGCCAGATCATACAACACACTTCCTTGACTTATATAATCTCCCTGCTCCACTTTTTTTTGTATTACCACACCATCCACATTTGCCTTAATATTAATCATAGACGAAATTTCACCTTTCTCAATTTCCATAATCTGGCTATCCGTCAACTTCCACGAGCGAAGTTTCTCCCGTGCTGCTTTAAGGAGTTCAGGACTTGTATTCGATAGTTTTTTTGCTTCGATCAACTCTTGTTGTGCATTTAATAAATCAGGAGAGTAAACCATTGCAATAATCTGTCCCGAACGAATACTTTCACCTATCGTATTCACTATCAGACTTTCAATTCGTCCACTAACATGAGACACCTGCGATCGCAACAATCTTTCATTTGGTTTTATTGTTCCATACAAACGCAACTCCTTAACCGGATTTCCTCGATTCACTATCGTAGTCTGTACATTTGCTAAAGCCACCGCTTCATCCGAAAGTTGAATTGCATCCGGATCTACTGTTTCTGTTGAGATCCCACTTTTTTTCACAGGGATCAGATCCATGGCGCAGATTGGACATTTCCCCGGTTTATCCAAACGGACGTGGGGGTGCATAGAACAAGTCCAAACACCCGATTCTTCCTCAACATGAATATGTTCAGATACCAAACTATTTTGATCGTCACCGTTAAAGGCAAACGAACCGATAAAAATCCCAATCAATAAGATCACTCCCCCGAGTGCATATATTTTTATACTATTTGCTTTCATAAGATTCTGATTATTTATTCTTCAGTAGATGAAATTATTTTTTGAACACCAGCTACCATTGTATTGTATTCGGCCACAGCCTCGGCGGTTTTGAGTTGGTAATCCAACAATTGTCTCTGTACTTGAATCACATTAGTTAAATCCCCCTTCGTTGATGCGAATTCATTAATAAGAAGATTATACGTTGTTTGAGCCAACTCCGTTTGTTTTCGATACAAACCAATTTTACGCGCGGCATTGTCCAAGTTGTTTTTTAAACTGTACAGTGTAGCTTCCAATTCATTCAACGTATTTGCATACTTTTCTCTGCTTGCCTTTTGTCGAAAAACATTTTCTCGTTGCTGAGCCTTATATTTATTTCTATAGAGTGGAAGTGATATTGAAAGCATCGGCATGACCATATCTTTTCCATTCATTGCTTCCATATCTGTCGCATGCGGATTACTGTTTATAAGCATATACTGCAATCCGACACCAAACATCGGATAGCTCATCTTTTTATCCATCTCGGCTTTCGCCACATATGCAGATTCTTCTTGGATATACATTCTCAACATCGGATTTTGTTGTCTGATCAACTCCTTTACTAAAACTTCGTCCAATTGAAAGGATATCTGTTCTATTGAATATGGCAATTCGATATCAATCGAAACCGGACGATTAAGCAACGTATTAAGTTTTGCCTTTCCGGCATTAAGCTCGGACAACACGCTTTCAACATTATTATCTATCTCAGCCATCTCAAGCTGAATACGCAACACGTCAGTTAATCCGGATGATGCACCACCCATTCCCTGCATATTCTTTTGGTCACCCATCACCATATTGTTTGTTGATTGGGGCAATGCGGTGGGCATATTTCCCATCGTGGTCATCCCTCCTCTTTCCGGTATAGTATTTACCGAGGGATTCTCTCCAGATACTATTTTATTGGATGATCCTGCAAGATTAGCTGCATTAATAGGAGACTAGAAATTCCGTAAAGCCAATTCGTTCAACTCTATCAATAGCTCATTGTTCTTGACGTGATTGTAAAGTA
>JBKEBB010000390.1:0-5587 GCA_047972845.1 Bacteroidales bacterium | reverse complement strand
GGAGTCATTGTTGACCATGGAGGGAGAAAAAACTGATGCTTCTTCATCAATACGATGGCATCGTCTATAATCTGATTGATTTCTGATCTTTTCATGTTGCTAGTATTTAGTAGTTAAGTATTTTGTTGTCTCTTTCGCGGCGAGTCTTCACTCTTCACAGCTACGATTCAAGACTCTCTTATTCTTACAATTTATTGGTGGATAAGAACTGTTGAATCTTATCGATAGAAGGTTGTCCTTCGGTGGCTGTGGCGTGATGCAGATTAAACCAGGCGTTGGCACTGGCAAAACTCAACACATCATAGAGCGACCACCCTTCGTGCAGACCGTACAAACAACCGGAGCAGAAGGCATCACCCGCACCCAGGTTACCTACAATCTCTTTCTTGTCAATCGGATAAGAGGGCAATTCAAGCGATTCTCCCGATTTGCGCAAAGCAAAACTTCCCTCCGGATAGTGTATAACCACCACCTCACGCACTCCTCCGTTGATCAACATACGGGCGGCCTCTTTCAGTTTCTCTTTATCGAGTTGATTCGTTTCGGGATTACGTACCTCTACACGGGTACATTGGGCTGTTTCTACCTCGTTTACGATGAAGTAGTCGATATACGGAAGACATGGCATCACAATCGAAGGAACCTTCGGATCATCAATACTCACCATATCCACAGAGGTTTTATATCCCTTTTTGGTCAGCATATCCAACACGCGTGCCGCCACTGTGCCATATTCCGAATCGGGAGCATCCATGCGGTCGAGTAGCAGTAGATAACCCAAGTGAAAAATTCGCGCGTCGGTATCCATCTTCACAAAATGCTCCACGTCCAGTAGCGCGTTTGTTCCCCTATAATGAAAAAAGGTACGGCGTCCGGTTTCCGCCTCCTGCATCACATCGGTGTAGGATGTGGCCGCCTTGTCGGTCATAATCATATTGCTGCTGTCCACTCCGTAGCTTTTCAGGGCATTGATAATAAACTCCCCTGCCGCGTCGTCGCGTATGATTCCACCTGCGTAGAGTGGGATCCCCGTTTTCATCTTTGCCAAATCGGCAAGAACGTTATGGGAACATCCCCCGAGCGTTTCGGTGGTTTCACTGCTGATGGTGGTTAGATTACCAATCTTCGGATAATCAACAATCGTTTTTACATAATCGACAATCCAGTTGCCTGCCGACATAATTCCTTTTCTCATGGTTATAATTCAAAGTTAAATTGGAAATTGATCTGTGAATTAACAAGCGATTTAACAAACAACAAAAATCATTCCTCCCCACCGCCTGTTAATCCACTGATTCAATCCTGTTATTCTATTATTGTCACCCAACCGTAATTGTCGGGGTAGTTTCCATACTGTATATCTTTGAGTCGGTTATATAGTTTCTCGCACACAACTCCCGGTTTTCCCTCTTCAGCAAATTGATATGTGATGCCTTCATCGAGATCGTCAATGCGAAGAATCGGACTTATCACCGCGGCGGTACCACAAGCTCCTGCCTCATCAAACGTACTCAACTCCTCCACCGGAACCACTCGACGTTCTACCGTCATACCCATATCCGCTGCTATTTTCATCAAACTGTCGTTTGTAATAGACGGAAGTATCGATTCGGATTTAGGAGTAATGTACGAATTACCGCGAATACCGAAAAAGTTGGCCGGTCCGCACTCATCCACATATTTCTTCTCACGTGCGTCGAGATACAACACTGCCGAGTAACCCTTCTCGTGGGCAATGTGTCCGGCCGACAAGCTGGCCGCGTAGTTTCCTCCTACTTTGTAGCGTCCGGTGCCCAGTGGCGCGGCGCGGTCGAAGTGGCGAAGAATACACATCGGCGTAGGCTTGAATCCTTTTTTGAAATAGGGTCCTACCGGAGTTACAAAAATAAGAAACAGGTACTCACTGGCCGGTTTTACTCCCACTTGAGCACTGGTTCCGATCAACAACGGACGGATATAGAGTGATGCTCCGCTTTCATAGGGAGGAACAAAACGTTCGTTTAGCTTCACCGCCATGGTTACCGCCTCGCAAAACTTCTCCACAGGCAGCTGTGCCATCATGATACCCTCGCAAGTATTCACTAATCGTTTTGCATTCTCCTCCATGCGAAACACGCGCACCTTTCCATCTTTCCCTCTAAACGCTTTCAGCCCTTCAAACGCCTCCTGACCGTAATGCAGACAAGTAGCGGCCATGTGCATGTTGATGTGTTGATCCTGGGTGGAGTAAATCTCTCCCCAAGCTCCATCCTTAAATTCACAACGCACATTGTAGTCGGTCTGCATAAAACCGAATGATAACTCCGACCAATTAATTGTTTCCATAATTCTTCCTTGAATGTCGTTTTATGCTATCTGGCTTCTTTCATTTCCTCCATTCGTCTAATCGACCGTTGGAAAGGACTGAAGCGCAAATATAAAAACTTGATATTAAATAAATGAATGAAATGATATGATTTTATTGTGTTTAGCCCTAAATTTGTACTTATACCTTTAAATTATGGTACTATTTTTAGATGCTTTTTAGCGTAATCTCTTGTATATGCATTAAAATGCCACCACTCTTCGGGATGAACTGTCAATCCCGCCTTGTGCATCACCTTGCGAAGAAGAAGTCGATTGTTTAACTCTTCCCGCGATATCAATCCTTTTGCCATCAGAGCTCGCTCATTGTTGGTTCCCGCTTCGGGTCCGAAATGGTCGAAAACGGTTCCCATCAGAAGTGGATTTCCTTTCTCATCCACGATGGTCACATCCACCGCCGCTCCATAGTTGTGCAATCCTCCGCCGTTGGCCGGGTTCGAAACATATTTCTGCTGGTCGGTACCTTTAACAAGATCCCAAAATTGCTGCTGCACACTCAGTGGCCGAGCGGCATCATATACGATCAAACTAAGCGACGGATGCTCACTCTTGAGCAACTGCTGCGCTTTAATCACCTTTTTCGCTACTTCGGGGAGAAGCCATGCGCGAGTGAGGTCGGTATATACAATCTTTCCGGTGAAGTTATCGGGAGTGGCATACACCAGATGCACCTGTATGGTCGAATCCAGTTGTTGAATATCCACCATCCCCGCCCGTTCGAATACCGACTGAGAAAAGAGAGGGAAAGAGACAAAAAACAGTATGATTGTCGATAGAAGAATCGTTGTCCATGTAGATCTCTTTGGAGCAAGAAGATAAAACGAAGGCAGACGCCTTTCATCTGCCTTCATACGCTTGCGATCGTACACTTTTTTCGACTGGTGCACTTTGTGCTTGGGCAATGGCTTGCCATACATCTCTATTTCGGCTTCCCTACTTCCTTTTCGGTTAGCCTTGATGTATTCATCATACTGCTTTGGTGTCCTCATAGCTTCTCATTATTTAAAATACGATACAAAGATACAAGACAATTTCCACATAACAAGCGGAAATCGAAGGGCATTGGAGCAATCCTTGCAATTCAATAAAACAAGTTGAATCTCTTTGTATTAAATCAAAAAATCAGTCCGAGAAAGAGAGAATATACAGACCTCTATTTCGTCCTTTCAAATAAATATTCAAACACATCCTATTTCCATCCATTCGAAAGTTCTTCCCTCTGAGCGGAAACCATACAAAAAACCTCATCCAACCATTCTACAATGGCCGGATGAGGGTCAATCCATTCGAAAAAACGATCTAAAGAGCATTATCCGCACCTAATCACACAATTCATTCTCACTACTCTCTTCGATCGCAAACCCCATTTTTATTGGCATATACGAAATTAGCACCACGTCCTCCATTCGCACGTCCGCTTCCATCGCGCAATCCTTGACCACCATTTCGTCCTCCTCTGCGTTGACCCATCGCGATACGATTGCCGGGGGCCTGCTGTCCGTCATTTCTGCTGATCGCAGATCTACCTCCCCTGGAGGCAACTATCCCTTTTCCATTGCCTGTTTTACAAATTCCACTTTCGTAGTTGTCACACGTTCCATTGTTATTTTTGTCAACAAAACAGGCTCTTAGTGTTTTCGCGGGTTGACTGGTGGTTGTTCCCGCTTTCTGTTGGGTGGTTTGCGCGTTAACTATACCCATTACCGCCACCACTGCTACCACCATTACAAAGACTCTCTTTTTCATCTTAATTCAATTTTTCATTATTCAACAATTCTATTTCTTCGTCCCTGTCCATATCCGTTTCCTTGGCCTCGACGTCCACTTCCCGATAGAGGTGTTTGCTGAAACATGGGTTCGAACAGAGTCGTTAGTTTTTCTTTTTGGTCCGGACTGCACACACTCCTCAACGACAAATAAAAATCGATTGTACTCTCTTTCAATTGACCGTGCAATAATCCGATCTCTCCAGAAATAGCCTTCAGATGAATAGTATCGGGTTGCGACGATTGAAGTTCTACCAACAGCTCCTGTTTACACCTGTTCATCTCTCCGATAATCTGATTGGCTTTCCGGTGAAACAATCGGTTCTCCTCCCTGAAAACAATCATCTGCTCATTGGTAAATCCCAAGGTCTGCCTAACCAATCGACCATTGATCGGCTGCGCTCCCGGCTCGAATTGAATGGGATCCTCCAACTCTTTTGTAAGGGTATGGTGGTTGTAAACAATTGTGGCTACGATTGTCCCATTCAACAGCGCAAGAAGAACAATCACCGTCCATAGTATCTTTGTTTTATTCGTTTTCATCGGCGGTATAAATTGATAGTTGTTCGATGTAGTTATCATTCACCATAAGTACTCCCGATGATTGGGCGATTGTTTGCCTGTAATTGTTTCCCGTGGCAATGCCGATACCGGTTAAGATCGCGATGCCAACTACAATCGCAGCACTTTGCCACACCATTCTCATCGGGGAGTGTGTTTGTTCCGACAAGATCACCCGATTCTCAATGGCTGCCATAATGCGGCTCTCCATAAAGGGTGAAGGAGCTATGGCCTTCTCTTCTTCTATGTATTGATCTATTCGTTTCATACTACTTATTGGACACTGGTTATCGGTTATTTCTTATGGTCTCGGTTAATTTTTTATTCAGATTGGATTTTGCTCGCAACAGAAGCTGCTCCACCGCCCGTTGGGAAATCCCCATGATGGAGGCGACCTTCTTCTGAGGCAAATCGTCGTAGCGGGTGAGTACAAACGCTATCCGTTGTTTCTCCGGAAGTGAATCTATCGCTCTGCGAATAATCTCCTTCTCCTCCTTCTCCTCAAGCTCAGCCAACGGATCAAGACGGTCGTCCTTTCTTCCAAACAAACTCTTCAGCCACTCTTCTCCCACTTCGAATAACGATCGCCGCTGCTGTTGCGCGATGCTATCGAGAGAAACATTCACTGTGATGCGATACAACCAAGTGGACATCTCCGATTCGCCACGAAACGTATCGAGGCGTTGATACACCTTGATAAACACCTCCTGAGAAATATCCTCGGCATCCTCTTTGACGTGGACAAATCCAAGCGCGGTACGAAAAACGAGGGGATGGTATTTTTTTACCACCTCGCGGATATCATATATGTCCGTTTTCTCTCCCATTTACCAATTAGACTCCTCACTATTCAAAAATCTTATCCCCGATGTATTATTTTTTTTATTGGGTCTATC
>JBKEBB010000377.1:0-2734 GCA_047972845.1 Bacteroidales bacterium | reverse complement strand
TGTCGGATGAATTTTCCCGTTAGGGAAAAGAAAACCACGGTTTTTAAACCGTCATTAACGCCAAAGGATTTTATCCTTTGACCTTTCAACCTACGGAACTTGTTCCGTAGTCTTTGAGTTGTAATATGAAAGCGGATGGTGAGTGGAGAGTCTTTAGTTGTGATATTGTGTTTTATTGCGTTCTCAGCTATCAGTTGTAAACTGACGGGTATTATGTTCTTATTCAGGTCTGAATTGTCATCTTTTGTAATCTCCGTATATAGTGCGTCCTCGAAGCGTATCTGTTCCAGAAATATATATGATTCCAGAAAAGAGAGCTCTTCTTTGACTGTGACTATGGGCTTGTCATTGGTTAACAACAGATAGCGGTAAACACCGGACATCTTTTTTGCAAAGAGGTTCGTTTTGTCTGGATTTTCGTATGCCAGTGATGAAAGCACATTCAGGCTGTTGAACAGGAAATGAGGATTCACCTGAGCCTTTAATGTTTCGTACTGGTATTGGATTTTTTCTTTTTCGGTTATTGCCAGCCTTTTTTCGGTTTCGGATTGCCTCTGATTGTAGAAAAAGATCTCGATGAGCAAGACCATTATGGTATTCCATACTATCAGAGAGAGTGCAAGTCTGGAAATATAATCGAAGATATCTAATGGCGAAAGAATGTAATTTGCTACAATGGCAAAGACTATAACAAACAATGAAGTTAATATAAGATCGGTTATTACACGGATGGCATTGTCTTTCAATTTCAGTTTTTTGTAGACCGTATTGATGATAAGAAAATCTACCGCCCCTATAAAGATGGAAGCAGGCAGGTTCATCAGATATTGGAACAGGAAACCTTGTTTTGCATAGCTTGTATTCAATAGCATAAATGCTGCCTGACACATTAGCTGGATAAATGCGGTTATCAGTATAAAAAGGAGTATGTGTTTCTTATTCATCGCAAAGTGTTTAAATGATGCCATCTACCCATTTCAGAAAATCGGGAACCCGTTCGCGGCTGATGAGTATTTCGTGAGGGCACTCCGGCTGGAAGCTAAGTTTTAGTCGGCTATTGAAATATTTGGAGATTTTTCTGATAGAACTGATATTGGTTATACAATTACGGGAAACCCTGAAAAACATCTTGTTATCCAGCTGTTCTTCTATTTGGGTCAATGTATGATCGATGATGTATCGTTTATTAGAGAATGTATGTAAGAAAGTGGCTTTGTCTTCACTGTAAAAGAATGCGATTTCATTGACTTCGATATGATGGTATGTGTCGCCTATCTGGACTAGAAAACGATTCCTTTTGTAGTTGCCCATCAGAGTTTCTCTCAGTTTCTTATAGTCGAGATCCGGTTGTTTTGCAGAATGTAGTTGTTCATATTTATTCAATGCGGAAAGCAGGTCAGCTTCTTCGATCGGTTTTAGTAGATAGTCGATACTATTGACTTTGAACGCTTGGATGGCATGCTCATCATACGCCGTAGTGAATATAATGGGAGTTGAAACATTGATCTGCTCAAATATCTCGAAGCAGCTGCCATCTGCCAGATGGACATCCAATATGATCAGGTCGGGGGTATTTGTTTTCAGGAACTGAATAGTTTCGCGTACTGTTTCAGTTCGGGCTGTGAGTTGATAGTCGGGGCGCAATCGTCCTATCATTCGCTGTATTTCTTCGTAAGCGAAACGTTCGTCTTCTACTATCAGATATTTTATCATTAGATATATGGTTTGTATAATATGCAAAAATACGGATAAACGGATTGGAAATAAGAATATAATCGGATGAACTTTAAAATTGATGGGATGAAGTTAATGATTCGGTACTTACTCTATTGTTATCCAACAATAAGTTATTCAATTTATTCTTGGAAAAACAAAGGCGCCTTTTTTATATTCATTCTAAATAAAGGTGTCGTTTATTGTGTGTATATGGCAAAAAATGCGCATCTTTGTAGCCTGAATTTAAGAGAATATTAGATATGCTTTTATCCGATCTGAAAACGGGAGAAAGAGGTATTATAGTCAGGGTTAACGGTAGCGGGGCATTTCGCAAACGTATCCTTGAAATGGGTTTTATAAAAGGGAAAACAATAAAGGTAATCCTGAACGCACCATTAAAAGACCCCATTAAATATAAGATAATGGACTATGAGGTCTCACTTCGCCGTAGCGAAGCAAGGCTGATAGACGTCGTATAGCCCGAGTCGTCAAAGAAGGATGAGGTTGCCTCATTGCATCACAATTTCGATTCAGAGTCGAACGAGATGTTGGTTGAGGACATCAGAAAGTCGCAACCGATAAAATCTCAAGACGAAGGTAAGAAGATAATAACTGTTGCATTGGTAGGTAATCCAAATGCAGGAAAGACATCTCTGTTCAACATAGCCTCCGGCGCACACGAACATGTGGGAAATTATGGAGGAGTAACAGTCGATTCTAAAGAGGGTAAGTTTAAACATGGTGGTTATACTTTCAAGATTGTGGACTTACCGGGTACATACTCACTTTCGGCATATACACCAGAAGAACTGTATGTGAGAAGTCACATTGTGGACGATAAGCCAGATGTAGTGATTAATATTGTCGCAGCATCCAATCTCGAGCGAAATCTGTATCTGACAACTGAGTTGATAGATATGGAGGTTCCTGTTGTTATCGCACTTAATATGTACGACGAGCTGCTTGAAAGCGGTAGTGAATTCAACTATAAGAAGTTGTCGAAAATGATAGGCATACC
>JBKEBB010000355.1:0-7974 GCA_047972845.1 Bacteroidales bacterium | reverse complement strand
CCTTTCGGTTTTGCGCAAACGAACATTATGGGAACGTTGAGTCTGCTTCAAGCGGCACGTCTCTATTGGGAGGATGATATGAAAGGAAAGCTCTTCTATCATGTATCGACGGATGAAGTGTATGGCTCGCTTCACAATCCCGATGAGTTCTTTGTGGAAACCACCTCGTACGATCCCCAATCTCCTTACTCAGCTTCGAAAGCCTCATCAGATCATTTTGTTCGTGCATTTCACAACACCTACAAGCTTCCGGTTGTGATCAGTAATTGCTCAAACAATTATGGGCCCAATCAGTTTCCTGAGAAATTGATTCCACTTTTCATCAATAACATCCGTCATGGCAAACCTCTTCCCGTTTACGGAAAAGGAGAAAATGTACGCGACTGGCTCTATGTGGTTGACCACGCTCGTGCCATTGATGACATCTTTCACAAAGGAACAATCGGAGAGACATACAACGTCGGTGGATTCAACGAATGGAAAAACATCGATTTGATTCGTGTAATGATAAAAACAGCCGACCGACTTCTTGGCAATCCGGAGGGAACAAGCGAAAAACTTATTACATACGTTCAAGATCGTGCCGGCCATGATCTCCGTTACGCCATCGACTCCACAAAACTTCATAGAGAGTTAGGTTGGTCACCTTCCCTGCAATTCGAAGAGGGAATAGAGCGCACCATCCGTTGGTATCTCGACAACCAGCAATGGCTCGACAATGTTACTTCCGGAGCCTATGAAAACTACTATAAAGAGATGTACCAATAGCGTTTTGTATTAAAAAAGATAATACTGTACGCTTACTCACTATTTAGATTGAACAACGAATCAATTCAAACCCCGATCGGGAACAAAACAATGGCAGAAAAAATAGAAACGCCCTCACCGGAACAACACAAAACAACCCAACAGGAGATTGATCTGCTTGATCTGATCAAAAAAATATGGGCAGCCCGACGAGAAATCATCAAGTACGGTGTTGTGGGAGGAATCGTCGGTTTGATTATTGCACTCAGTATCCCCAAAGAATATACTTGTACCGTCAAAATGGCTCCGGAAGGAAAAGGAATACAATCTGGTGGAGGGATGTCCAGCTTAGCCGCTATGGCAGGAATTAATATGACTACTCAAACAACCCCCGATGCCATCACAACCGCTCTTTATCCGGAAGTAATATCCTCCACTCCCTTTCTTCTTGAATTAAGCCAAATCAAGCTAACATCTCCTAAAATAGACACAGCAATAACCCTATTCAACTATATCCGTCACCATGTAAAACGCCCGTGGTGGAGCATCATTCCGGCAATACCCAGCAAAACTATCGGAGGAATAAAATCACTCTTCACCGAGAAAAAAACACCCATAGATACAATAAATCCATTCCAGCTCAACGGTATGCAAGAAGGAGTGATAGGAAATATTGGAAGTAGATTAACTATCCAAACAGACAAAAAGAGCGGATTGATCAATCTCGTTGCCGAATTTCAAGATCCTTACATCACCGCTTTGGTGGCAGACTCCTCAGTTGCTCTGCTCGAACGATATGTAAGATCATATCGCACGGAGAAAGCAACTCGTGATTATTTATATAATGAGCAGCTCTATGCCGAAGCGAGAGAAAAGTATTATGCCGCTCAAGCGCAAGACGCAGCATATGCCGATGCAATGAGAAACATTTCGCTGGAATCGGTACGAATTGAACGGGAACGACTCTCCAATGAGAAGATGCTGGCCTATCAGGTTTATGCACAGGCAACCACACGCATGGAGATGTCTCGTGCAAAGATTCAAGAAGATACCCCCAGTGCTGCAGTTATTGAGCCAGCCCGCGTTCCCGTAAGAGATTCAAATAGAAGTATGGTTGTGTATATATTTATCTTTGCTTTTCTCTCTAGTTTTATCTTGGTCGGCAAAATATTTATCAAAACCTTATTTAATCCTTAAAATAAGGATTGAGAGAAAACGGATTCATACATTTAATGTCAGGAAAAAAACTAGCCAAAAATACTCTCGCGCTGTACATTCGTATGGGGTTGGCGATGTTGGTGTCCATCTACACCTCTCGCATCGTACTTTCTACATTGGGAGTTACCGATTTTGGTATTTATAATTTAGTGGGAGGGATCGTTGTTCTATTCAGCTTCTTCAGCGAATCGATGAATACCTCAACCCAACGGTTTCTCTCATTTGAACTGGGGAAAAAGAATTTTACCGGACTGAATAAGATATTCTCACTCTCCATACTCACCCATTTTATCATAGCCATTGTCATCATCATTCTTTCCGAGTCTATAGGTGTATGGTTTTTAAACACTCAGCTTGTCATTCCTCCGGATCGATTAAATGCAGCTAATTGGGTCTTTCAGTTTTCCGTATTAACCTTTGCCTACGGGATAATGACCTTACCCTACAATGCAGTAATCATTGCTCACGAAGAGATGAGTGTGTACGCATATATTGGGATATTGGAGGTAATTCTGAAATTAATCATTGTCTATCTTCTCACCTATTTCAACTACGACAAACTTAAATTATACGCCATCCTAACCTTCGCAGTAACAGTTATAGTTCGAGTGATCTACCAAATCTATTGTCGGAGGAAATATGAAGAGTGTCGATTACGTTTCTATTGGAATCGAGAACTATTTGTCCAAATGTTGAATTTCTCAGGATGGAATCTAATTGGCAGTTTTTCATTTGTCTTAAGAACCTACGGTTCAAATATGCTACTTAATATTTTCTTTGGTCCCGCCCTCAATGCGGCAAAGGGAATTGCGTCTCAACTCGATAATGCGTTGAATAACTTTGTTACCAATTTCCAAACAGCATTAAATCCCCAAATAATCAAGTCCTATGCAGAAAATGATAGAGATCAGACTAACAATCTGATTTATCGTGGTGGCATGTTTTCTTTCTTTTTATTATTTATCCTTACAATGCCTATCCTTTATCAAATGGAAACAGTATTGAAACTATGGCTGAATAATGTGCCTGATTACACTGTTATATTCGCACAGCTAACGCTGATCAACACATTAATCAACACTATTACCAAGCCAATTATAGTGCTTGCTCAAGCTACAGGCAAAGTGAAAATGTTTCAAATATTGCAAGGTGGATTTTATCTATTAGCTCTCCCTATTATTTATCTTTTTCTAAAACTCAACTCAAGTCCTGTAAGTGTAATGATCGTCCTCTGCACATTTACATTCGTTGGCACCTTCGTGCGTATAATTCTTGTAAAGCAGATTGTACCCTATTTTTCAATCCGTTCGTTTATAAAAAAAGTACTATTCCGGATTCTCTGGGTAGCAATATTCTCCTCAATATTATGCAAGGGGATCAGTTATTTCCTTTATCAAAACAGTTCATTTATCGGTCTTGTTATCAACAGCATCGTATTATGTGGCATTGTTTCCTGCTGCATTTGGACTCTCGGTCTTCAATCCACAGAAAGAGAATCTATTGTTGCCTATATTAAAACCAAAATTAAAAGATGAAGAATCCCTTTTTACTTGCTCATATTTTGATTCTTTACATCTGAATTCAATATACGATCAAAATTAATATCATAACAACAATATAATCGCTATCCACAATAGACTCGATGAATCAAATTAATTTCACATTTATCATACCTCATAAGAATATCCCTTCACTCTTATCCCGGTGTCTGGATTCAATCCCGAGAAGAGACGATATTCAAATCATTATTGTGGATGACAACAGCGATCCCTCCATTGTTCACTTCGATGAATTTCCTGGCGTTGGAGAGAAAGGTGTCGAAGTATATTTCACCCAAGAGGGGACAGGTGCGGGCTACGCTCGCAATATCGGATTGAAGCATGCAGTAGGGAAATGGCTGCTTTTTGCCGATGCGGATGATTTTTACCACTCCTCCCTATTAACCGTACTCGACAGCCACCTTAACTCTTCATCAGATATTATTTTCTTTAACGCGGACAGCGTTGATTCATCCACAATGTTGCCCCATGGAAGAATGGAGTATCTTTACAGCCTAACCAACACGTATCAAAACAGTAGAAACGATAAAATGGCTGAAATAATCTTCAAGACCAACCACCATGTTCCGGTAGCTAAAATGATAAAACGTACACTGCAATCGGTTCACCAAATTTATTTTGAAGAAATTCCCGCCGGAAATGATTTGATGTTTGGTATAAAATGTAATCTCACAGCAGAAAGTATTTCTATTTCTGATGAAACAATTTATTGTGCCACCTTCAGGCCAGACTCCCTTCGGTTCAAGAAATTTGACAAGATAATTGTCAAAAGCAGATTCTCTGCAATCAATAGGGCCAATCTCTTTTTAAAGGAGAAACGAATCCGTTACATACTTTCTCCGATGAATACCATTGTTGAAAACATCTCCGGTTTCAGCAACAAAGAAATTGTCTCGTTCGTTTTTGAGATTCTTCATACCTACAGTCCTCTCAGAGCAGGTAAATTTATTTTGCAACTCTGTAACGCATACATGAAAAAAGATAAATAATCAAGGTCCTGATTGATCATACACATTCTATTTATTTGATATCCATACTTGCCTTATATGTCCGATTATAACTTCTCCATAATAATTCCCCATAAGAATACTCCCGATCTTCTTCAACGTTGTTTGGATTCTGTTCCTCGGAGAGAGGACATACAAATCATTGTTGTCGATGACAACAGTGATTCATCGGTTGTCGATTTTGATCGGTTTCCCGGACGTGAGGAGGAAAATATAGAAGTATATTTTACCAACGAGGGAAAAGGTGCCGGTTACGCCCGAAACATTGGTTTGGAGCATGTCAAAGGACAATGGGTTCTTTTCGTAGATGCCGACGATTATTTTACTGATAACGCATTATCCTGCTTTGATCAGCATATAAATTCGGAAAACGATATCATTTTTTTTGCTACAACCAGCATATATCCCGATACCGGAGAAGAAGCAATCCGTCACTTATTCGACAAAGAATGCCTTCAGGAGGCTTTGCTTAACAACAATGATCAATGGTTGCGATATAAACGAACATCGCCTGTTTCAAAAATGATTCGAAAAGAGTTGCTATCGCATCACAATATACGATTTGAGGAAGTGTTTGCAGCAAACGATGCCATGTTTTCCATTCAATCCGGATACTACGCAAAATCAATCGGGGTGGATGATCGTGTCTTATATGTAATAACAGTTCGAAAAGGTTCGCTTGAATACACATTCTCGAATGAGATTCTCATCACGAGAATCAATGTAGATTACCGGATAAACCATTTTTTCAAATCCCACAAAATAGATGAACGTGTCAGAATATTGAGATATATTCTTCCCCTAAGGCATGTTTCGAAGAGTATCTTAATTAGTCAATTACTCCGATACCTATCAAAAGATGTACGGGGATTCATCTCTGACATCCTATTTTTCGCAACTCTATATATCAAGACAAGAATAAAAAACACAAACAATCAAAGAAAAAATAAATCGTATGTGGAAATCAAATAAATGTGAGTCCATCCCTGTTTTTTTGGTTATAATATTCAGTTATATTTTATTTTCATCGTGCGGTAAAATTGATTTCTTGGATTTAAACTGGTATGAAGAGATCGACTCTACGAAGTGGGAATTGAAATGGGAAGAAAATTTTGATAAGATAGATACCTCCATTTGGAGCAAATGTAAAAGAGGTCGATCTGATTGGTCAAACTTTATGTCGAATCGAGACACATGTTATGATGTAATTGAAGGACAGTTAGTCCTTAGAGGACTCAAAAATGATTTTGATAAATCTGATACAGCAAGCTATCTTACCGGAGGATTGTGGTCAAGAAACAGTGCAATCTCATTCTCAAAGGGTCGGATAGAGATAAAGGCAAAATTCACCTCCAATCAAGGAGCCTGGCCCGCTTTATGGGTTCGGGGTGTCAACAACGTAAAACACAATTATGCTGAGATTGACTTTATGGAACATCTCAATCATGAAGATGTGATATACCAAACCGTCCATTCCACCTATACAATCTGGGGAGGAAAAGCAAGCAACTTATTTATTCCTTCGATAGACAGACGAAGATACAATGTGTACGGTGCTGAGATATTCTCCGATTCAATCAATCTCCTGGTAAATGGAAAAGTAACCGGAACATATAGAAAAAGGGATGTGGGAGATAAAAATTGGTTTCTTGATACCGATTACCAGATCATCTTAAGCATGCAGTTAGGCGGAGCTTGGGTGGGAGAAATTGATCCTAAGCAACTACCGGCCGAAATGCATATCGATTGGATTCGATATTATAAGCACATAAAGTAGACCACAAGTAGAGGCTTATTTAGCAACAATTACAAACATCTGAAAAGAGTAACTTTGAGATTAGGATAGAAACAACACATCACCTTCTCAAATGAAAACGCAATCACATGAATGAACTGAAGAGAGTATCCATAATCATTCCGGTATATAACGTTAAAGAGTATATCGCGGACTGTCTTTATTCTGTCTTTAATCAAACATACAAGCATATCGAGATAATTGTTGTCAACGATTGTACTCCTGACTCCAGCATGCAGATTGCTATAAATGAATTGCAATCCGATAAAAACAAGTTTGAATATACACTCGTCAATCACGAGATCAACCAAGGGTTATCCGCTGCAAGAAACAGCGGTGTCAAAGCTGCAACTGGAGACTACATCTATTTTCTGGATTCGGATGATGAAATTACCTCCGATTGTATCGAGCTCCTCGTTAATAAAGTCACTAAATATCCAAATATTGATTTTGTGATCGGAGAAATAAAAATCTCAGGAGCTGAATGGCATTATCCTCTTTCAGCACCTGCATATTCTTCTTCCAGTTTGGATATTGTAGCAGACTATTTCTATGAACGCTGGTATGTAATGGCTGTCAACAAACTTCTTAGAAAATCTTTTTTTATAAGTAGCAATCTATGGTTTAAAGAAGGTCGATTACATGAAGACGAGTTATTCTCATTCTATCTGGCTATAAAGGCACAATCGATGGCCTGCGTAAACAGTGAAACGTACATATACAAAGTACGTATATCCAACTCCATCACCTCGGGCACGTCTTTGAAGAATTTCGTGCAACAACTGCAAAACAACACCGAGATATACACTTCACTGCTTGACAGTAGGGATACGATTCCTGAATATTTGATTATACACTATATCACTACTTCAACCTATAAATACGTTATCTCCTTATCGCACAATCAAACACTATTAGTCCTCCAGAAAAAGGAGTATCTGAACAAACATCTCGTCCTCTACATTCGCATTCTCAAAAGTCTCCATATCGGGCAGGTTTTTGGCAAGCTAACTGCGATAACAATTTGTCGTCTGTGTTTCTTGCTCCTTCCCTACCCGCTTATCCAACTCTTTCTTTCTATTCATAAAATCGGTATTCACAAATGGTTTCGATAATTATTCCTGTATATAATACGTTTCACTATCTTGAGAAATGTCTCCATAGCTGTCTTCAACAATCATATCAGAACATTGAAATAATTGTTGTAAACGATGGAAGCACCGACAAATCTGCTGATCTGATTGACTCGTTTGCCAATACACATCAAAACATACGGGTATTTCATCAGCAAAATAAAGGGGTTGCCGTTGCAAGAAATAGGGGAATTGAAGCAGCAAGAGGGGAATGGTTATTCTTTGTCGATTCTGACGACTATATATCAAATGATGCCATTGAATCTCTTCTATCTAAAGAAGAAGATGATACAGATATTATTGTCGGAGATTTTATTCTTGACTACCCCAATGGACGAACTGATTATATAAAAAACAGTTTATTGACAAACTCAGGAGAATATGAGCCGTTGCTTTCTCTATTGGACGAGAAAACAAACTTCTCATTGGGAGGAAGATTATTTGCCAGCAAGTTATTCGAAGATATACATACCCCCACCGAATTAAAAATAGGAGAAGATTCCTATATCTGTATT
>JBKEBB010000296.1:0-8775 GCA_047972845.1 Bacteroidales bacterium | reverse complement strand
TGGGTGGTGTATGTCTCAATGAGGGATGTATTCCAACCAAAACACTGCTCTACAGTGCCAAAATATACGACAACGCGTGTCACGGTGAGAAATATGGAGTGAAAGCGGAAAATGTGACCTTTGACTTTGGCAAGATTGTCGCTCGCAAAAACAAAGTAGTGAGAAAGCTGGTGGCAGGAGTAGGCTCGAAGATGAAGATGTTTCATGTCAACGTGATCAAAGGGGAGGCGTATATCGTCGGACGTTCGGAGAAAGGAATTGAAATCACTTGTAACGGAGAGAGTACCTTTGCCCGCAATCTGTTGATATGTACCGGATCGGAAGCATTTGTTCCTCCTATTCCGGGAGTTAAAGAGGCAGGCGATGTGATCCTTACCAACAGAGAGATTCTGGCGTTGAAAGATCAACCCCGTTCATTGGTTATAATCGGTGGGGGAGTAATAGGCATGGAGTTCGCCAGTTTCTACAATAGCTTGGGAACAGAGGTGACCGTAATTGAAATGCTTCCCGAGATTCTGGGAGTGTTGGATGCCGAAATCTCAGCCATGCTACGTGATATCTACGCCAAAAAGGGAATTAAATTCAATCTCTCCTGCAAAGTGACCGCTGTAAACGGAAACGAAGTGGAGTATGAAGATCCGACTGGTGCGAAATACACCATCATCGGAGAAAAAATATTGATGAGTGTCGGACGTCGTCCGGTGACTCAAGGATTCGGACTCGAGAACCTCGGTGTCGAACTGAATCGAGGAGGAATCAAAGTGGATGAGAAGATGCGTACCAACATTCCCAACGTATTTGCCGCCGGCGATGTGACTGGATTCTCTATGCTTGCCCACACCGCGAGTCGTGAAGGCGAAGTGGTGGTAAACAACCTTACCGGACGCAACGATATGATGCGTTACAATGCTATTCCGGGAGTGGTATATACCAACCCTGAAGTGTCATGTGTTGGATTGACCGAAGAACAAGCCGCTAAAGAGGGAATTGCTTATAAGGTGGCAAAACTTCCGATGGCCTTTGCCGGTCGATTTGTGGCCGAGAACGAAGGCGGAAACGGATTGTGCAAAGTGCTTGTTGGTGTGAAACACGGCGAAGTATTGGGCGTTCACATGCTTGGAAACCCATCGAGTGAAATGCTTTACGGAGCCTGTATGGCCATTGAGCAGGAGATGACTGTGAAGGAGTTGGAAGAGGTTGTTTTCCCTCACCCCACTGTGTCCGAGATTTTCAAAGAGGCTATATTCTCTCTTTAAAACTCTCTGTTCTGATAAATAACGGAAGAACCTTACGAGACCCCAGTCGGTCTCGTAAGGCTGATTCCGCCAGTATAAAGACCTTATATACCATGAATGCCGAATCATTAGGTTATTGCGATTGCAGCCCTTGAGCAGTGGATGACGAACGCTTCGATGAATCGTCTTAATAGAAGTTTCATCATAGAAGTAGAATCAGAAGAAAAACACTCTCATCATAGAGGAAAACCGATCGAATGGATGAAACGCTTTATGGTGAAAGATTGAATAAAACAGAGTAACCGATTTCTTTATTGGTCACTACAAAATAATAAATCAAAAATAGTTAGATATGCCTAAGTGTCAATTTATCGATCCCGCGAAAGTACGGGCAGCAGGCGAGGTGAATCTCAAACCGATCCCTGTCAATCAATACAACAAAACCATCCAACAAGAGTTGGAAGAGAAGAATTTTACTGCGGACGACCTCAAACGTATTTATCACGACATGGTTGTTATTCGTGAGTTTGAAACCATGCTTCACTTGGTAAAAACAACCGGTGGATACAGTGGAATTGAGTATAACAATCCCGGTCCCGCTCACCTTTCGGCAGGACAGGAAGCTGCCGCGGTAGGTATGGCCTACACCCTCGATGTGGAGGACTTTATCTTTGGTTCGCATCGTAGCCACGGCGAGATTCTTGCCAAAGGATTGCGTGCCATTGAGCAGTTGAGCGAAGCGGAGTTGGAAAAAATCATGAATGAATTCTGGGATGGTGCCACCGTAGCGGTTGCCAAACAAGGATACAACGGATCAGTGAAGGGATTGGCAAAACGATTCCTCCTCTATGGCGCGTTGGCTGAGATTTTTGCCAAGGTAACCGGATTTAACAAAGGATTGGGTGGCTCTATGCACACCTTCTTTATTCCTTTCGGAGTTTATCCAAACAATGCCATTGTTGGTGGTAGCGGTGCTATTGCCGTAGGTGCGGCATTGTACAAAAAGGTGAACCGTAAGAAAGGATTGGTAGTAGCCAATCTGGGCGACGCTTCGATGGCATGTGGTCCCGTTTGGGAAGGACTTTCGTTCGCTTCAATGGACCAGTTTACCAAACTGTGGGATGATGAGATGAAGGGTGGATTGCCCTATATTCTCAACATTATGAACAATCAGTATGGGATGGGTGGACAGACAAGCGGTGAAACCATGGGTTATGACATCGCGGCTCGTGTTGGTGCCGGTGTTAATCCCGATCAGATGCATGCCGAGCGGGTGGATGGATACAATCCGTTGGCCGTTATCGACTGCTACCGTCGTAAACGTGAATTGATAGAACAGAAGAAAGGTCCCGTACTGATTGACGTACTGACCTATCGTTATAGCGGTCACTCTCCCTCTGATGCTTCCTCATATCGTTCAAAAGAAGAGGTAGAGGCATGGGAAAACAACGACTGCATCAAAGAATTTTCCGCCAAACTGATAGAATCGGGCATTGCTACTCAAACTGAACTCGACGAAGTTTGGGCAAATGTGAAAGAAACAATGGTTGATGTGTATAAATTGGCCATTGATGACCAACTTTCTCCACGTATGGACCTACGTAAAGATCCGGAATTGTTGGGAAGCATGACCTTCTCCAACTTGTCGGTCGATACCTTCTCTCCCGGCGTAACACCCGATGTGAATCACCCCATGGAGGAGAATCCCCGTGTGAAACAGATTGCCGGAAAGGTGCGTTCTACAGTAGACGCCGAAGGCAAAGCGGTGTCGAAGATGAAACAGTTTCAGTTGCGTGACGGTATTTTTGAGGCATTGATCGATCGATTCTACAAAGATGCTTCTCTAATCGCTTATGGCGAAGAGAACCGCGACTGGGGTGGTGCGTTCGCTGTATATCGTGGCTTGACCGAGGCGTTGCCATATCACCGTCTGTTCAACTCACCTATCGCGGAAGCTTCTATCGTGGCTACTGCAATCGGATATGCGATGTGCAGCGGACGTGTGGTTCCTGAGATTATGTATTGCGACTTCCTCGGCCGTTGTGGCGACGAGGTGTTCAATCAAATGCCGAAATGGCAAGCCATGAGTGGAAATATTTTGAAGATGCCAATCGTACTGCGTGTATCGGTGGGATCTAAATATGGAGCTCAGCACTCTCAAGACTGGACCTCACTCTGTACCCATATCCCCGGATTGAAAGTGGTATTCCCTGTGACTCCCTACGATGCAAAAGGACTTATGAATGCTGCTTTGCAAGGCAGTGATCCGGTAGTATTCTTCGAAAGCCAACGTATTTATGAGATTGGCGAACAGTTTCATCAAGGAGGTGTTCCCGAAGGATATTATGAGATACCCATTGGCGAACCCGATGTAAAGAAGGAAGGAAAGGATATCACATTCCTGACAATCGGTGCTACGTTGTATCGCGCATTGGATGCGGCTAAACAATTGGAAGAGAAATATGGCATGAGTGCCGAGGTGATTGATGTCCGTTCGTTGGTACCCTTCAACTATGAGAAGGTGTTGGCATCGGTGAAGAAAACCGGACGTATCATTATCGCCGGAGATGCTTCGGCTCGTGGCTCATTCCTCAACGACCTGGCTCGTAATATCACCGAATTGGCATTCGATGATCTTGATGCTCCTCCTGTGGTAATCGGTTCACGCAACTGGATCACTCCATGTTACGAATTGGAAGACGCGTTCTTCCCACAACCCGATTGGTTCCTTGACGCTATTCATGAGAAGATCGTACCGTTGAACGGACATGTGGTAACCCGCAATTTCACCGACGGCGAACAACTCAGAAGAGCAAAAGCAGGTATTTAATCCTTTTTCCACTCGTGTGGTGGAATCATATAATTCTACGTATGAGTAACATCATATTCAACCAAGATCACCCCTCTCCCCACACCGGGGAGAGGTCGGTGCTTGTCAATGCCCACCTCCATACTCCCTATTCCTTCAGTGCTTTTGATTCTATTCCGCAAGCGTTGGATATGGCTTTAGAGGAGAATGTACGAGTAGTGGGTATAAACGACTTCTATACCACCGCGGGGTATGAAGAGTGGATGGCCGAGTGCAGGAAACGTGCGCTCTATCCCCTGTTCAATATTGAATTTATCGCGTTGGATGAGGATTCCCAGACCCATAGCATTCGAGTGAACGATCCGAATAATCCGGGTCGCACCTATTTGAGTGGAAAAGGAATGGCATTCCCGATGCGTTTGGATGAACCTTACGCCTCGCTTTTAGCCGGTGTGACTGCCGAATCCAACGATCAGGTGAAGGCGATGTGCCGAAAGTTGAACGAGGTGCTTCGCGCTCATAAAGCGAAGTTCTCCTTGAATATTGATGATATTGAAAGAATACTTACCAACGGATTAATTCGTGAACGCCATCTTGCCAAAGCACTGCGGCTGGCTGTATGTACTCATTTCAATAATGACGAGAAGAAGATCAGCGCCTTTTTTCACGATCTTTTCGGTGGAAAGGCTCTCAAATCTGATATTTCCGATTCGGCGGGTGTGGAGAACGAGATACGTGGTAACTTGCTTAAAGCAGGAGGTGCCGCGTTTGTACCCGAAACGTCGTCCGCATTTCTTCCGGTTGAAACCATTCGCCAGATCATTCTCAACGGAGGAGGAATCCCTACCTATCCATTTCTTGCCGACAATCCCGGTGGTGAATACACTGATTTTGAGCATCCGTTGAAGGAGACCATGCGGGCGTTGAAAGAAAAAGGTTTTTGGTCGGTTGAGTTTATTACTACTCGAAACGGTGTGGAGCTATTGGAAGCCTACACGGTTGAACTTTGGGAAAACGGATTTGTTGTTACATTAGGAAGTGAACACAACACCCCCGCAATGGAACCAGTTGAACTATTCGCGCGTCATTCCGTTCCTCTTACCGACCGTTTGAAGCAGATCAATTTTTGGGGAGCAGCTATTATCGCAGCCCATCAAGAGTGTATTTCCAAAGGAGAAGAGGGATATTTGAATGCCCACGGAAAGGCCAAATACGCCCTCCGAGATCAGTTTATCGCCAAAGGAAGTGCGCTGATTGAGTCGGTAGTGTCTCAATAAGTTGCATCCCAAAATCGTTAATTCGAAGGAGTTTCTTTTATAATTTTCCACAGCGTGGTGCCACGTGCATTGATTTATTTGATTTTTTATCATGAATCCGATTGATCAGTTAATAGAAATATCGCAGTTCTACGGAAAAGAGAGCCAATATGTAATTGCCGGAGGGGGAAACACCTCTTACAAGAACGATGAAAAGCTGTGGGTAAAAGCCAGTGGTTTTCCGTTAGCCACTATCACCGAGTCCGGCTTCGCTGTGCTCGACCGAAACAAACTCAGTGTCATAGCCCAAAAGCAGTACAGTGAGAATCCCTCCGTTCGTGAAACCGAAGTGAATAACGATCTGGCTGCCGCCTGCATCACCAAAGAGTTAAGACCCAGTGTGGAGACCTCTCTTCACAACGCTCTTTCCGCCTCGTACGTCGTACATCTTCACCCCACCGGTATCAACGGACTGCTTTGTTCAAACAATGCCGAGTCAGAAACGATCAGGATGTTTGGCGAGGATGTTCTCTATATTCCCTATATTGATCCCGGATATACCCTGTTTAAAGAGGTTCTCACCCAAGTAAACAGATACAAGGAGAAAAAAGGCGCGGAGCCTAAAATCATATTTCTGCAAAACCACGGTGTGTTTGTAGGAGCCGAAACCATCGACGAGATAAAGGATATCTATGCCTCTATACTCGAAACCATCCGAGCGAGTCTGATTCTTATCTCACCCAGTGGGGAGATCGCGTTGGAACCATCAATTGTCTATATCCTTCCCGCCTTGCGGATGATGCTTTCAAAAGAGGAGTTGAAGACCTTGCGAATCCGCAATTCCGAGTTGATCGATCACTTCTTGAAAACGCCCGCCATGGTTGAGAAGATCAGCACCCCCTTTACCCCCGATATCATTGTCTATTGTAAGTCGAAGTATCTCTACCTCGACGGAACGGACAAAGACTCCCTGTTAGACGAGGCCGCGGTGAAGATTCCTCAATTTAATCAAGACAACGGATACACCCCCAAGATACTTCTTGTTAAAAACGTGGGAGTGATAGCGGTTGGAGATAGTGCGGCCAATAGCGAAATTATCCTCGATGTATTTGAGGATATGATGAAGATCGCGTGGCTTGCTCAGTCTTTTGGAGGTGAACATCCCATGACTGCCGAGCAAGTTGCCTTTATCGACAATTGGGAGGTGGAGAATTACCGTCGGAGTGTCTCTTCGGCCAAATCGACCGATCGTCGTATCGCCAACAGAACAGTGATCGTCACCGGAGCCGCTCAAGGCTTTGGCGAAGGCATTGCCGAATGTCTGGTACGTCAGGGAGCGAATGTGGTGATTGCCGATCTGAACGAAACAGCGGGGGCGGCTACTGCCGAACGACTATCCGCCTATACCAAGTCCAACCGTGTCTTGTTTGTCAAAACCAACGTGGCAGATATGGATAGTCTCTCCGATTTGATGTATCAAACCGTTGCCGCGTTTGGAGGAATCGATCTGTTTGTCAGCAATGCAGGAGTGTTGCGTGCCGGAGGATTGGAGGATATGACCCCCGAAGATTTTGAATTTGTTACCCGAATCAACTACAACGCCTACTTCTATTGTGTGAAGGTGGTGTCTCAAGTGATGAAGTTGCAAACTCGTTATGCCCCGTCCGATTATTATGCCGACATTATCCAAATCAACTCCAAATCGGGATTGCGCGGTTCCAAAGCCAATTTCGCCTATGCGGGAGGTAAATTCGGAGGCATCGGTCTTACCCAGTCCTTCGCGTTGGAGTTGGCTCCCTATCGCGTAAAGGTCAATAGCATATGTCCCGGTAACTTCTACGAAGGTCCACTATGGAGCGATCCCGATCACGGATTGTTTGTTCAGTACCTCCGAGCCGGAAAGGTCCCTGGTGCCGAGACCATCGAAGATGTTCGCCGTTTCTATATGGCGCAGGTGCCTATGAACAAAGGTACTAACCCCGAAGATGTGGCCAAGGCCCTGTTCTATCTTGTGGAGCAGACGTGCGAAACCGGACAAGCCCTTCCTGTAACCGGAGGACAAGTAATGATGAATTAAAAGTGACTTCTCGGAAGCACCCTATTTTTTATATTTAGTAACCAGGGATACTATTCCCGGCCCCTGACTTAAATCAATGGGCAAAAAAAACACAACCAACAATGAAAACAAAAGCAGTTAGATTGTACGGAAAGAACGACCTTCGGCTGGAGGAGTTTGAATTGACAACGATTACCGATGAAGAGATCTTGGCGAAGGTAATTTGCGACAGCATCTGTATGTCATCCTATAAAGCTACCCACGAAGCGGATGTGCACAAGCGCGTTCCTCGCGATGTAGCAACCAATCCCACCATTATAGGTCATGAGTTTGCCGGTGAGATTATCGAAGTAGGTGCGCGTTGGAAAGATCAATTCACCGTGGGCGATAAGTTTGCCATTCAGCCCGCGTTGAACGATCCCAACGGTCCGGTAGGTATATTGAGTGCCCCCGGCTACTCGTATAAATACTTGGGAGGAAACGCCACTTATGTTGTGGTGCCCAAAGAGGTGATGGAGCTTGGTTGCCTTCTTCGCTACGAAGGACCCGGCTACTATCCCGCGTCGCTTGCCGAGCCTCTCTCGTGTGTGATCGGTGCTATGCACGCCCAATACCACACCCACCCAGGATCATACGTTCACCAGATGGAGATTAAGCAGGGCGGTTGCATGGCTATCCTTGCCGGAGTAGGTCCGATGGGACTTGCCGCTATCAACTATGCCATCAATCGGAAAGAGCGTCAGCCCTGTCTGTTGGTGGTGACCGATATCGATCAAACCCGTCTCGATCGTGCCGCATCGCTCTATACAGTCGAACGTGCCGCTGAGAATGGAATCGATCTCCGCTACGTAAATACCAAGAATATGGCCGATCCCGTGGAAGAGATGCGAGCCATGACCGGAGGAAAAGGATTTGATGATGTGTTCCTTTTCGTGGCCGCTCCTCCGTTGATTGAACAGGCAGACGCGTTGCTCGGCTTCGACGGATGCTTTAACTTCTTTGCCGGACCGCAAGATCCCGGATTCAAGGCTCCGTTCAACTTCTACAACGTGCACTACGCTTATACCCATATCGTGGGAACCAGCGGTGGAAATACCGACGACATGCGCGAAGCTCTCGAACTTCAGGCCAATGGTCTCGACGCGTCGGGATTTGTCACCCACATCGGAGGCATTGACGCGGTGATCGATACCACCATGCGCCTTACCGAAATAGGTGGTGGAAAGAAACTGATGTATATGCACAAGAATATGCCGCTTACGGCGTTGACCGAATTTGAAGTAAAGGGAAAAACCAACCCCGTTTTCGCTCATCTCGATCAACTGGTTAAAGCCAACAAAGGTCTTTGGAGTCTCGAATGCGAAAAATACCTGATGGCCAATGCCGACAAGGTAAACGGATAACAGACGATAACTACTA
>JBKEBB010000292.1:0-15129 GCA_047972845.1 Bacteroidales bacterium | reverse complement strand
ATCAATATTCTCTTCTACCAACATCTGTTCCAGTCTTTCTGCCGAAAGATTGAAGAAAAGTCGTCCCCCGAAGGCAAGAGAGATGCTTCCACTCTCTTCCGAAACAACGATCACCCGAGCGTCCGTCGTCTCTGAAATTCCTATTGCCGAACGGTGCCTTGCACCAAATCGTTGAGGTATATCTGTGCGGTGAGGGAATGGCAGATACCCACCCGCCGATTTGATTCGTCCTTTTGAGATCACCATCGCTCCATCGTGCATGGGGCTGTTCTTAAAGAAGATATTTTCAATAAGCAGACTGCTGATTTTTGCATCCACCGGTTCGGACGATTTTACATAATGGTCCAGTTGACTTTCGCCTTCCATTACTATCAACGCTCCAACCTTTCTTTTCGACATGTTCAGGCAAGCCTTCACAATCGGCAAAACCTCTATCGATCCTATTTCCTCTTTCGTCTCCGATTTAAAATACTTCTTTATCGTTTTCCATCTGCGGTGTGTTCCCAAGTTGATCAAAAATCGTCGAATCTCATCCTGAAACAATATGACCAACACAATAGGACCTACACTGGCCACTTTATCGAAAAGAGCACCAAGCAGACGCATCTCAAGTACATATTCCACAACAAACCATAATAGCACAAAGGATAATATACCTGAGAATATGCTGTTGCTTCCGGAAGATCGCATTAGTTTGTATAGACTGTACAAGATGTAACCTACCAACAAGATATCTACGAGATCTTTAATTCCGAATCGTTCCAGAATGAACATAGTGGTTAATTTTTTCTTGTTTCATCTACAAATATACGGGACTATTTTTAGAATGCCATCAAAAAAGACAAAAAGTGTGCTGTTTTGGGCTTTCTGACACCATTTCTACTCTCCATGATCGACAAATCAGGATCAAAAAAGTGACGAACACAATCATCTTGGATTGACCATGAATCGTCATCCGTTTGATCGGATTTGATCCGATTGACTGTTTTTCCATTTTCCCCTCTTGTTGCCGCTAATCCGTTTCTCAAGAACAAGCCCCGCGACTTTCGGGTTGCTTCAAGAGGGTTGTGATGACAAATCGGTGAAAGAATTGGGATAGAGGAGGGTAGGGGTAACAAACATATGAAATGCGGAATCGCTGTTTATTCAAACATATTAACATGAAATGCTTCACTTTATCCCGTAATTATTCAATATTCAAACTAAAAAAATTACCTTTGTGAATTGTAAACACTCGATTTTTAAAGATATGTTCAAAGAAAAAACCATCGTATATACCTCGGGCACTTTTGATATGTTTCATAGTAACCATCTCAAAATGATTAACTACGCTCGAGGTCTTGGCGATATATTAATCGTTGGTGTCAGTACCGACGATTTGGTGTGTTCATATAAAGCGGCACCCACAATTCCGTTTAAAGAGAGAATCCAAATTATCGAATCGCTTAAGCAACCTGATATAGTTATCCCTCAACATACGCTCGACCACACAGAGATTGTAAAGAAACTCAACATCGACGCCTTTGTAGTAGGCGATGACTGGGCTGGAAAGTATGACTACCTGAAAGATCTCGGGGTGGATGTGTTTTATTTTCCATACGGAGAAGGTGTCTCATCCACCAACCTCAAAAAAGCCATCTATGAGAACTATGAGAAGATGCGCCGAGAGGCGAAATTCCAAAAACCCGACTCAATCATAAAGGAATGAAACAACGTTTAGCGCTGATTACGGGAGGAACAATGGGTATCGGACGTGCTGTGGCCAACCGCTTTGCCAACGAAGGATACCATCTGTTGTTGGTTTATCTGGGAGGAAACGAACAGGCCGAACAGCTCAAAGAGGAGATCGAGAAACGTTGTAATACTCACGTGTGGTTGCTCGAATGCGATGTGACCGACATGAAGTCAATTGATACAGTCATTGCCTTTTTGGATAGCCATAACCTCACTCTCGATACAGCTATTCTGAATGCGGGAATAACCGATCGTTCTTCCTTCGAAACAATGAGCTACGAAGGATGGGATCGGGTGTTTACCGCCAATATCCATTTCCCGACATTCCTCTTGCAACAGCTTGGACCAAGACTCCGAGATGGAGGGTCTGTTATTTTCACCGGATCAAAAATGGGAATCGAACCACACGCCATGAGTCTCTCGTATGGTGTTACCAAAAGCGCGGTACATGCGCTGGTCAAAAATCTTGTGAAGTTTTTTGCCGACCGATCTATTCGGATCAATGGTGTAGCACCCGGATTTGTGATGACCGAATGGCAAAAAGAGAAACCGAAAGAGATTGTTCAAAACATCTGTAATAAAGTTGCATTGGGTCGTTTTTGCGATCCTGATGAGTTGACCGATGTATATTGGATGCTTGCCAGCAACACCTATATTAATGGAGATATTATAGAAATCGATGGTGGATATTCATTTAAATAATCCGCCTGTTAAACTTATTATTTAAACTGAGGTCAAACGGATACTATTTATTTATCCTTTATCCTCAAACAACTGAAAATAAATGACACCCGAAAAGCCCACTTACGAGTCGACGCTTAAATTCACCAAAGAAGAAGAGATATTAGACCGATTTATTTATCGTCCCGGTGGATACCGACTCGCCCTATTTTTCAATAAACTTCGTTTTACACCCAACGCGGTCACTATCATCTCTATCTTTGTGGGATTATCGGGGTCGATCTGTTTTTTCTTCGAAGATTTTACAATCAATCTCGCGGGGGTTCTCCTATTAATTTCCGCCAATTTCCTCGACTGTGCCGATGGTCAATTGGCGCGAATGACCAAAAACTCTACTCGTATCGGCCGTATTCTGGATGGATTTGCCGGCGATGTGTGGTTTATCAATATGTATTTCATGCTTGCCTTCCGTTGTATGTATTATTATGATCTCGATGCATGGGTATTTATTCCGATCGTTGCATCGGGACTCTCTCATGGGAAACAAGCCGGAATGGCCGACTTCTTTAAAAACGTACACCTTTACTTTGTTAAAGGAGGAAAGGGTGGCGAGATAGACACCATCGAAGAGGTGACAAAAGAGTATGACAGCTATTCGGCACGAAAAAACCCCTTCAAAAAATTCCTTTTGGGCGCTTATATCGGATATACCAAGAATCAACGTGAGATGTCGAAAGAGTTTTCAATATTTCAAACCATTATCACCGATAAATTCAATGGAGTTCCTCCGGCTGATTTGGTTCAAGAGTGGACAAAGAAAAACCGTAATCTGCTCTATTTTGTACATGCTCTTTCATTCAATGGGAGAACCATGTTCCTCTTTCCGCTGATGCTGCTTGGTATATGGTGGTACTACATTCCTGTCGAACTGATCGGTCTCAATGTGGTGCTCTATCTGATGGTCAAGAAGTACGAACGGGCATTAAAAGAATTGAACGACAAACTTTTGAGTAGAGTAGCGTGAATAATAAGGTAGTTGTTGTTCGGAACATTTTTTTATTTATTGGTTTGGCTGCCCTGTTTGCGATGGTGTATGCGATCGGATGGGACGAAATCATCACCAACATCCAAAAAACAGGTTGGTGGTTCTTTGGTATCATAGGTGTTTGGTTGGCGGTTTACCTGCTCAATGCAGTGGCGTGGGGAGTGATCATCAAAGACGAAGATAATGGGAATAAGATCAGTAAAATGACGATTCTTAGATTGACTATTTCCGGTTATGCGATCAATTATTCCACCCCGATGGGGCTTGCCGGAGGCGAACCCTATCGCATCATGGAACTCAGTCGGTTCGTAGGAGGGAAAAAAGCCACTTCGTCCGTGTTGCTCTATGCGATGATGCACTTTGTATCCCATTTCTTTTTGTGGATACTTTCCATCTTTTTATTGGCGTGGGTAGCCCCTCTTTCTTTAGCCCAATCCATCCTGCTAACGGGTGTGTTTGTTGTATGCGCAGGATTGATATATCTCTTTTTTAGAGGATATAGAAAGGGGATGCTCGTGAAGTTGTCCAAATGGTGTATGCATCTTCCGTTTGCCAAAAAAAGAATACACGCGTTCATTGATAAACATCGAGATAACATTCAAGAAATTGACATTCAAATATCAGACCTTTATCTCAATCGGAAGGAAACATTCGTGCTTTCTCTTTCTCTTGAGTTTTTGGCTCGTATAGTAAGTTGTTTCGAGGTGTTTTTCATCTTTCACTCCATCGGACAGACCATCTGGTACGTGGATTGTATTGTATTGGTAGCACTCTCATCTCTGTTTGCCAACATTCTCTGTTTTACTCCTATGCAGCTCGGTACCCGAGAGGGAGGATTCGCATTGGCGTTGAGCGCGCTCAAGATGAGTGCTGGATTTGGTATTTATGTAAGTCTCATTACCCGCATACGCGAAGTATTCTGGATAATTATAGGATTATTACTTGTTAAATTTTCACCTAAAAAGCATGACTGAAGTAAGAAAAAACGACATGTTCGGACTATGCGATCTTGCAGCCATTCACCCTTTTTTTAAAACTTGGCTGGGTGTAAAAGCCGGGAAGGTATTACTTAATCTTCTGTGCGCGAATAAAGCGAACGATGTAAACAGAGCCTGTGCCGGCAAAGAACCATGGATCGCTGCCGGCGAAATGATGGAAATGTTTGGTGTGAAAATGGAAGTGGAAAACGAGCACATTCTCGAATCGTTTCCCGACAAAGGCTTTATTGCTGTGTCCAATCACGCCTATGGGGCAATTGATGGCATCGCGCTTACCCATGTGTTGGGAAAACATCGCCCTGACTTCAAGATAATGGTCAATGAGGTATTGCTTCGTATCTATGCCATCTCCGATAGCTTCATCGGAGTCAAACCCCAGGTTGGATTTAAGAAAGAGCAAAAACAGAGTACAGTAGGACTCAAGGAGGTTTTAAGTACCATTCGAAACGGCCATCCGCTCTCCATGTTTCCCGCGGGAGCAGTCTCTATGTACGAAGACCGTGACTATGTGGCCGATCGGAAATGGCAGGAGAGTGCGTTGAAGATTATTAAAGCTTCGGCAGTTCCGGTGGTGCCCATCTTTTTCCATGGATATAACAGTCCCTACTTCTACAAACTTGAAAAGATTCACATTGCCCTGCGTACTGTGTTTATGGCGCGTGAAGTATTCAACAAAAAGGGATATACGTTGCGAATGACTGTCGGAAATCCTATCTCGGTTGAGGAACAAAACCGTTGCCAAACGATCGACGAGCTCGGACTCCTGCTCCGTAATCGCACATACGAACTTTCGGGAGATAGTCGTCTATACACGAAAATGTAATCTCCCTTCTTTTACTCTATACAAAGCGTAGCCCGGATTGTTGTAAGACAAACAGTCCGGGCTTTTTTGTTTGTGTCGCTGTGGTGTCGGATGAAAGATTCTTATCCGATCGGTATGTAGGCATGAACGAAGCATTGCCTCATGTATTTGCAATCACACGAAAATACCCGTTCTATTGAGAACGCACTAAGAATTTTAAATCCAAGTAGTTGGAATGGTGCGATTGGCATCCTTTCGTGTGGCATGTAATCACGCCAGACAACACGAGATTAACCCATTCAAAAAAGGAGCATACGTTTTATCCAATACGTATGCTCCTTTTGATTCAGACGTATGCTCCTTTTTGTCAAAAGGTATATTCCTTTTTTATCCCCGTTTCCGTTTTGTGCGATTGGAGCTGTTTCGCATGATCTGCAAAGCACACCCGACAAGAGAAAAATCTGTTGCTACTATTCGTCATAATCTGATTTTATTTCTTTTATTTGTATCGTGATAGTGAATTAAATCTGACAACCTGAAAATGAGATGATGTGTGGAAAAATATCTAATTGTACGAGTGACACTGATCTTGTCTATCTGTATAGGATGCGTGTGCTGTAATCCCAATTCAACTAAGGAAAAATATCAAAGCCATCGGAACAACGTAGTCGATGTGCGTGATCGAGTTCAAGAGATAGCTGCTGAAGAGGTCTTGATCAGTAATATCGCGTGGATCAATTTCCTTGATAACTATCTAATTATTTCAGACTATAAATCTGCCGACCAATGCATTCATCTCTTCGATAGAACGAGTTACGATTATGTAATGAGTTTTGGTGAGAAAGGACAAGGTCCGAGTGAGATAGCCGGAGTGGGCCATATTGAGGTGGAAGAGAAGAAACACCGATTTTTCTTGACCGATACAGGGAAGAAAAAAGTCGTATGTTATGAATTAGATAGTGTTTTAGCTAATCCCGCATACATTCCCCCCGTGAAAGCTACATTGTTGAAAGAGCGATTTCCTATCCTATATACCTATATCTCGGATACCTTGAGCATCGGATTGATTATGGAGCCCACCGGAAATTCGGGATTTAATGAACTAACCGCGAAGTGGAATATGAACACCGGAGAGATTGTCCCCATGAAATACTCCCATCCAAATATAGAAAGAAAACGAGTCTGTTTAGCGGTAGCACCGGAACATGGAATTTATGTCGAATGCTACAAACATCACGATTTAATAACCATATGCAATCTGGAGGGGGAATTGGTATGCAATATTTTCGGTTCGAAGTGGAATGATGTAAAAACGAATAGTGTGCTCTATTATAGTGATGTTTTGTTTTGTAACGATCATATAGTGGTGTCGAGCTCCTTCGGAAGGGATAATTTCGGCGAGGATTATTACCCCTCAGATCTATTGGTGTTTGATTTGGAAGGAGATTATTTGAAGACTCTTCATATTGGCTACCGAATCATTATATTCTCCTATGATCCACTCAATAATAGAATGGTATTTCTTTTTGATGATGCCATTCAGCTTGGCCGACTGGATCTCGATGGATTGATTTAATGATATATATGACGGACAATATTCACAGAATAATATAGATATCATGAGTAACATACGAGTTGTTTTATTTGTTTTGTTGATCTTCCTCTCTTCTTGTCGCTCGAATTTTGGAGATGAAGGTACTGATAGGGTAGAAGTAATCCCTTTTTCTTCATTCAGTTTCTCGTCGTGGGATAACATACTTGATGTGATGGATGCTCCTCGTTATGTACTTCCTAGCAGCGAGGATAAGGATCTTGTGTTTGGAAGAATTGATAAAGTCAAGTTGCATAACGAAAAGGTCTTTATTCTTGATTCGAAAAACAAGATGTTGGTGGAATATTCAACAGAGGGAATGGCAACGGGTAAAGTGGGGACGTTTGGACAAGGGCCTGATGAATACCTTAGTATTACCGACTTTGATGTGGATGAGAACGGGACGATTGTGATTTTGGATGGAAGACTCGACAAGCTGTTTGTGTACGACTCGACACGACAAATTATCTCTTCAAGCAAATTGCCATTTGAGGCGGATATTGTGAAGTGTTTGAACAATGGCGACTATTTATTTGGTTTGTCGGCATGGAACACAGGTGTAGGTAGTGGAGCGAAATTGATACGGACAAACGCGACACTTGAGATTGAGCAATCATTTTTGGAGTACGACGAGTATATTGATAACTCTTTTTGGATCTCGAGTTACTATTTTGTGTCCGTAGATGATGCAATTTTCTATAGCTTGCCGTTGGATGGATTTATCTATGCGCTGTCAGCCGTAGATGGAAGTGTTTCCAAAACCTACAGGATTGACTTTGGGTCGCAAACTCTCCCGAATGCATACCGGAAGGATATAGAGAGAAATCTGCCTGAATTCGACAGATACATGTGCTTGAAGAATTTTACAATCCTATCCGACAGTTTGATAATTGGTAACCTTTTATTGAATAATTCCAATCGTTATTTTATTGCCGATAGGAGAAGTCAGATTTGCTATCTAAGCGAGCAACAACCTCTTTACAAGAAGACGTTCTTGACAGCTATGGATGGGAGGACATTAATCTCTTGCTTTGATTCAGATGGGTTGGACGATAAAGAAGACCTGTACCGCAGTTTGCCGGCTCATGTAGTCAAACATCTTGAGGCGGGTAACTTTGTGTTGTGTCTGCGGCAAGTGAAAAGATCGCTTTTGTGATTGTCTATTTTGACTCATCCGTATTGTAAGTTTGGCTTCGTAATCATACCTGACGGAAGGACTCTCGTACGAAGCAAATTACACCTAACAAAAGAGGGTGGACCAAAACGGTTCACCCTCCTTCGTTATTAATTGATTCTTTATCTATCGGAGATTTTATCTACGATCAGGGCGATGGCTCCGTCGCCGGTGACGTTGCAGGCGGTGCCGAAGCTGTCCATCGCGATGTAGAGGGCGATCATTAGGGCTTGAAGTTGATCGTCGAATCCGAGTATTCCCTGCAATATGCCAATGGCTGCCATGATCGCACCTCCGGGTACTCCGGGAGCTGCTACCATCGCGATTCCAAGCATGCAGATAAACCCGATCATCAGTGTGAGGTCATACGGATGATTGGTCATCATCATGAGTGCCATCGCGCAAGCTACTATCTTCATGGTGCTACCTGCGAGATGAATCGTGGCGCATAGGGGAACCACAAACTCGGCTATTTCATCTTTTACATTGTTCTTTTTAACTTGAAAGAGCGTTACCGGAATGGTGGCGGCAGAGGATTGGGTGCCTAACGCGGTGAAATAGGCGGGGAGCATATTTTTCAAAAGAATGAGAGGATTTCGCTTTACTACTATTCCGGCTATGGTGAATTGAATCAATAGGAGCAGGATGTGGAGCGCGAAGATGATGGCGATAACTTGAGAGAAAAGCAGGATGATAGGCATTGCCTGGCCAACGGCACTCATATGGAGAAACAGTCCGAATATATGCAGGGGAAGCAGCGGGATGATGACAGCTACGATATATCGTTCGATTATAGACTTGAAGTCGTCATACACGCCCCGTAGCGAGGAGCTGCCGGGGAGGATTGAACCTCCAATACCTAAGATAAAGGAGAGTATCAACGCGGCCATTACTCCCATGATAGGAGTCATCTCAATGGAGAAGTAGGGCTTGAGTTGGGCTGTTTCGAGTAGATCCGAAGATCCTCCTGTCAGCTCAGGAGTGATAACAAAGGGAAAAGCATAGTCCGAAACAAGGTAGGTGAACATGCCTGAAAAGAGAGTGGATCCGTATGCCAAGACCACGGTAATGAGTAACAGTTTTTTGGCACCCTGACCAATGGATGCGATAGCGGGGGTGACAAGTCCGACAATGATCAGTGGGATCGAAAAACTCAGCAGATTGGCAAAAAGCGAATTAAAGGTGACCATGACGCGGGTTAACGACTCTGGAGTGTAGCTTCCCAAAAGAGCTCCGGTAATGATCGCGAGAATTACTTTGATCAGTAATCCATTTGATTTCAAAAATTTCATCTAATTGTTAGTGTAGATTGGTTTATTATATGGGTTAATTTACAGACGTTCGAGAACGGTTTCGATGAGTCGGGTCATGGATTGATTATAGTCCACATTCATGCCGTGATCGATGCGGTTGGCAATGATGCAGCATACGCTCATGGCTTTGTGTCCCATCAGCAGAGCGAGTCCGGCAACAGCCGAACTTTCCATCTCGTAATTGGTGATTTGATACCCGTTGTATTTAAAGTTCCAAATTTGTTCGTTGAGATGGGGAATGGCAAGTGGTAGGCGTACCTCTCTTCCCTGCGGACCGTAGAATCCGTTGGCGGAGATGGTTACCCCCTTAACCATTTCGTTTTGTCCGATACGTTCGACCAACTCTTTGTCGGCATTGACCACGTAGGGTGAGCAAAAGAGGGGAGACCAATCGACCTGTTTCTTAAACTCGGCTTCGAATTCAAGATCGCAAACATGGTCGCGGTTGGCGTAGAAGTTAAGCATTCCATCGAATCCGATGGATTTCTCGGCAACTACATAGCTGCCTACCGGGGTGTAGGGTTGGAGCCCGCCGGAAGTGCCGATGCGTACCATGGTGAGCTGCTTAAACTCCGGTTTGACGGTGCGGGTTTGAAGATCAATGTTTGCCAGCGCATCCAATTCGGTTAGGGCGATGTCGATGTTGTCGGTTCCCATTCCATGTGCCAATACGGTGATTCGTTTTCCCTTGTAATTCCCGGTGATGGTGCGAAACTCGCGGTGGTCAATGCAAAACTCCCGCGTATCGAAATAATCGGCGATGATATTGACTCTGGAGGAATCGCCTACCAGAATAAGTTTATCCGAGATATGTTCGGGCCGAAGGTGCAGATGATATACTGATCCATCGCTGTTGAGTGGAAGTTCGGAAGGGGGAATGGTTCGCATAGTAGATGAGTTGTTTCAGGGGTTATCGGATTGTTGTACTCTCGCTGTCATATGCAAAGAAATAAAGCCCAAATTGCTTTGGGCTTTAAGAAGGTAATCTGTTGTTATATTTTAGATTGCGATTGGCTTCCTTTGGAAGGTTTGCCTATCGAATCACGCATGGAGGTGTCAGCTTCGATGTTCTTCATCTTGTAGTAGTCCATGATGCCAAGATTTCCGCTTCGGAATGCTTCAGCCATCGCTTGGGGTACTTGTGCTTCGGCCTCGATCACCTTGGCTCGTGCTTCTTGCGCTTTGGCTTTCATCTCTTGCTCAAGGGCGATAGCCATGGCACGACGCTCTTCGGCTTTTGTCTGTGCGATGTTTTTGTCGGCTTGAGCCTGATCCATCTGAAGGGCGGCACCGATGTTCTTACCTATATCAATGTCGGCAATATCAATTGAGAGTATTTCAAACGCGGTACCGCTATCGAGTCCTTTGCGAAGAACGAGTTTGGAGATTGAATCGGGATTTTCCAACACAGTTTTGTGACTTTCGGAAGAACCGATGGAAGATACAATACCTTCACCCACACGGGCAAGGATGGTCTCTTCGCCGGCACCACCAACCAACTGTTTGATATTGGCACGAACAGTTACACGGGCTTTAGCGATCAGCTGAATACCGTCTTTGGCAACAGCCGCCACAGGAGGGGTGTCGATCACTTTCGGGTTAACCGACATTTGTACGGCCAAAAACACATCACGTCCGGCAAGGTCGATGGCGGTAGCCATCTGAAATGACAGGTCTATGTTGGCTTTTGAGGCGGATACCAATGCGTGAACTACTTTTTCAACGTGACCTCCGGCCAGATAGTGTGCTTCGAGATCGTCGCGAGTTAACGCTTTTATTCCCGCTTTATGCGATTCGATAAGTGCGCGAACAATAATGTAGGGAGGGACATTACGGATGCGCATAAGAAACAGCTGAATCAATGAGATGTTTACTCCGGATACCTTGGCGGATATCCATAGCAGGAACGGGACAAAATAGAAGAACAATGAAAGCAGCACAACAAAGGCTACTAACAGGATAACGGTGAAAATAAAAGTTTGTTCCATGATACGTTTTTGTTTTAGTTTATGGATGCCTTAGATTATTATAGGGTCTGTGTAGTCTGTTTTATTGGGGTTCATCGGTGTCGGCCGCCTCACTATTCTCGTCAGAGGAGTTCATTTTCTTTACTACCACCTCGATTTGTGTGGGGTGGATTTTTGTTATCACCACCTCTACATTTTCATCGATAAATCCTTCGGGTGATTTGGCTTCGATGTAATTTCCATTTATATCAACCTTTCCGATGGGGTTGAGGCGCGAAAGAGTCGTTCCGATCTGTCCCACTTGAAGATCCGTAGTATTGTCTTCAATCTTTGAATCTATATTGGTTTGCAATGCGAGTTTCTTGAGGAAATTGGCTCTTGTAAAGAGATAAAACCCCAGTGCTACGAAGAAAAGATTTCCAAGTAGGATGTAATGTCCGACAGGAGTCCCGAAAATAAAGTAACCGTAAACTACTTCACCTACCAGCAGTAGTCCCCCTGCAATCCCCGCAATGGTGATCCCCGGAATGAAAAACACCTCAAGGATAATGAGTGAAATGGCCAGCATGGCCGCGACGATGATAATAGCGAGGCTAATCATAGATGGATGGTTATTTTCTAAGTTGTTTGGTTTCGGTGTTTCTGCATTCGATTTCCAACTGCTCAACTTGGTTGATCAGTTCGGGAATTGATTGTTCAAGAGCCAGTATGGTGGGGGCAATTGTTTGGCGTTTGGCTTGAGTGGATTTATCGAACTCTCCGCGCAAGGCTTCCAACTCTTTTTTCTGTGAGTTCAGTTTGGCTTTTGCATTTGTGTATCGATCGAACAATGTTTTCGCCTGAGGACTTACAAACTCGTCGCGGAAATGATATACCAACAGATCGCTGATTACAAAATCAAAATCCGCTTCAACGATCTCTTCTTTATTGGAGCTGTTGGCTATCTCTTTGAGGATGTCGGAATAGTCGGCCCGTTTTTGGGTGGATTTGATGCCGGAAAGGGAGGCAAGGATGATGCGTTCCTCTTTGGATTCGGTTTCGATCACTCGTTTTTCGGAGTTGGGGATGAAGAGGTAGATGCACACTTGATCCTCCGGTTGATTGCGGTCGGAGGCAAACCAACCTACTCCATTCGAGTCGTCAATAACCATCATGTAGTCGTTTGCCAATGAGTTGAAGGGCATTCCAACGTTGTCGGGTGTCAGATAGCCATCGGTGGAGGTGCTGTAACGAGTGATCATAATGTCGTAACCTCCTATTGATTCTTCGGGATTGTTGGTGGCGTAGTAGATGGTGGCCCCATCAGGCATGATGAAGGGGTAGTTTTCATCAAACTCGGAGTTGATCACTTCAGGAAGTGGTTTAGCATCCGAAAACTTGTCCATGAGTTTCACCTGTGTGAAAAGGTCGTATCCTCTACCTTGCGCGGGTGAGCTGTAGATAATCTTGTCTTTTCGCTGATTTTCGAAGACCGTGGCGGTTGAACCTCCATTTTGTTCCTTGAAAAAGTCTTGGAAACGGTAGATTGTTCCCGCCTCTTCACTGATTTTGTAGTGAGATAGAAAGGAGGCTTTGTCCACTACAATACTGTCTATGATCTCTACATTTTCCACTCCGCGGAGCATGGAGGCAGCTCGTTGAGCTCTTGTTTTCTGCGTCTCGGCTTCGGTGATCATCTCTTTGTCTTTGGACTTTTCGAGAAAGAGCTCGAAGTTGGCTATCGCGTCTTCGAATAAATATAGCTCGATTTGAGTCTTAGCCAAGTAGAAATATCCGTTAACGACTTTTCTGTTAGCCGCTGTTGTGAGATGTTTTAAGGCCAATGCATAGTCTCCTGTCTCGTAGCAGGCTTGTCCATACCACGTGTTAACCGATGCGTTTCCGGGTTGTTGTCGGATGATTCGTGAGAAAATCTCTTTTGCCTTTTCAAAGTCTTTAGAGGCTATGGCCGCACGTCCCTGTTGGTGCGACTGACCATACGAGAGGGACGACACAAGGAAGGAAACGATACAGATCAGAAGTGTTTTATTAATTCGAATACCCATATTGAATTTAATGCCAATGATATGATTTGAAATGAGAGTCAAACGTACTAATTTTTTTTCAATTATCGGTCTTAGTTCTCCGAAACTTTCTCATGTGCCCTGATTGGATTGTTTTTTTAACCTTATATAATAGGAGGTTGGATGAGATTGGGGACGTTTGTCAATAAAAAACGCACTCGACAGCAGGAAGTCAATTCCTACCAATCGAGCGCGTAGTGAAGTCAGTCAATCCGATCGAAGGATCGGGATGCCTATTTATTTCGCACTTTGGGTGGTGACAGTAGCGTCCACTTTCTTTATCAGACCTTGGAGAACGGTTCCGGGGCCCACTTCAGTGAAGTCGTTTGCACCATCGGCCAACATGTTTTTTACAGTTTGTGTCCAACGTACCGGAGCTGTGAGCTGATCGATCAGATTCTGCTTGATAGTAGAGGGATCGGTTTCGGGTTGTGCGTTTACGTTTTGGTAAACAGGACAAATCGGTGTGTTGAAATGCGTGTTTTCAATTGCTTGAGCCAACTCTTCGCGAGCCGGTTCCATCAGAGGAGAGTGGAAAGCGCCTCCTACTTTCAGTTTGAGGGCACGTTTGGCACCCGCGGCCAATAATAATTCGCACGCTTTGTCTATTCCTGTTTCTGTTCCCGATATAACGATTTGTCCCGGACAGTTGTAGTTGGCCGGAACCACGATGTCGTTGATAGATTCACACACCTCTTCCACCTTTTCATCGGGCAGATTCAGTACGGCAGCCATTGTCGAAGGTGTTTTCTCACACGCCTTTTGCATAGCCATCGCGCGAGCGTACACCAGCTTCAGACCATCCTCGAATGACAACGCTCCTGCAGCTACCAACGCTGAGAACTCGCCCAGCGAGTGACCGGCGGTCATTGAAGGGGTAAACGAGTCGCCCAATGTTTTAGCTAAAATCACCGAATGAAGGAAGATGGCCGGTTGAGTAACCTTCGTTTGACGGAGATCTTCGTCGGTACCGTTAAACATGAGATCAGTAATGCGGAATCCGAGTATTTCGTTTGCTTGTTCGAACATCGTGCGAGCTAAGTCCGAATTGTCGTATAGGTCTTTACCCATTCCTACGAACTGAGCACCTTGACCCGGGAATACATACGCTTTCATCAATTAAATTAGTTTTAGTTTATTGATTGAATAATACCTCGATAGGGAATCGTGATATACTGTTAAACGGCTACAAAAGTAGGAAAAAAACAAACAAACAGCAGCGACCTGTCATATTATGTGTATATTTGTGCGATAAAACAGTTGCTAAAAACAGAGACTATGCCCTTATTTCTAGCGAATTTAGGATTCTGGGAGGTGTTACTCCTTATTATTGTTATCTACTTCATTTTCGGGGGAAAAGGGGATAAGAAGTCGAAGGCCAGCAGCCCTGCGAATGCGAAGCAACCCGAGAAGAAGTCGGATAAGAAGCTTAATTTCCCCTTCGGACTTAATTGAGGGTGGCGGGTAGGTCTTCGGTATTTTTCTGTTCGGTTGAATGTGCCATTGGGGAAGAGTTATCCGATGGTTGTATTGAGGAATAACTCCTCTGTCTTGAATACGTTTTAAACGAAATTTATTTACTAACTATATAAAGAATAATCATGAGCACACCACTTTTTTTAGGTAACCTTGGAACCGGTGAAATTATTATCATTGCCATCGTAATCCTTTTGTTGTTTGGAGGAAAGAAAATTCCTGAACTGATGAAAGGTGTAGGTAAAGGCGTGAAAAGCTTCAAAGACGGTTTGAAAGAGGTTGAAG
>JBKEBB010000287.1:0-2159 GCA_047972845.1 Bacteroidales bacterium | reverse complement strand
AATGAAAACGGTGGAGGTGGTCAAGGACTTCCTTTCTGGTGGGCTAAGATGATGCAAGATTCAACCTATGTGAGGGAGTTGAAAGAGACCTATACTTCTCATCGTAATTCGTCGATGTCGGACGCGCGTATCGGCTCCTTAATAGACTCTCTTACTACATTGATTAAGACCTCCGGAGCAGAAGGCAGAAATTCAGCGGCATGGCCACGTTGGGGTGTTAAGGTTTGGCCAAATCCATATAATCCTATGAATTATGACGAGGAGATAGTCCTATTGAGGACATTTATACGGAATCGTTTGGCATTTATGGATGCTAACTGGTTGTTAACTAACCAACCGTTGAATACGGAACGATATTACCAGTTTATTAATTGTGGAAGTGCGAAATATCTTGCATGGAATGAGTCGGACAAAACATTGACAACAACAGATAACCCAAGCGATAATCGGACTAAATTCATAATAACTCATCAGAGAAGTAATAATATCTACACAATCAGACCACATAGTAGTAACTATTTGTTGGCAAAATCGACCTCTAATGAGGCGAATGCACCTTTAAGCGCAACTCCGGTAGAAAACCCGATAACCTCGTTTGAAGAATGGACGTTTGAACAGAATACATTGGGTTATTATAAAATTATTAGCGAATCACAATCGACTCACCTTCTGCGTCATCGTACAACCTTGGAAGATAACCGTATCGGTACCTATCGTAACCGAGATAATGAGTATGATAAACAGTGGAGATTGGTTACTGCCGAGCCGGTAAGTATCAAGCAAGTCGTTCAGTCGAATATCTCCATCTCGTCCACGGGAGGCGACTTGTCAATCAAAGGAGTGAAATCGGGTGATCGCGTAACGATTTACAACATGGAAGGCGTACAACTCAGAAAACTGGTTGCAAGTAATGACGGCAACATGCGTGTAACCGGATTGACTCAAGGTATTCATGCGGTTCGGATTGAATCGGGTGCTGATGTGTACTCAACCAAGGCTGTAGTAAAATAACGAATAGAAATATACTGTATGAGTTCTCCCATCCTTCAGATCGATCAAGTGGTAAAGCAGTTTGAAAACCACTTGGCCTTAGATAAGGTTTCGCTTGTAGTTCCGAAAGGAGTGATATATGGGTTGTTAGGACCCAATGGGGCGGGAAAGACCACCTTGATTCGAATCATCAATCAAATCACCATGCCCGATTCGGGAGGCCTCTTTATAGATGGTCGACCAATTGAGCGTGATGATACGATGAAGATTGGTTATTTACCTGAAGAAAGGGGTTTGTATAAGAAAATGAGGGTGGGAGAGCACCTACTATATTTGGCTCGTTTGAAGGGGTTGGATAAACGAACGGCTAAAGAGCGTGCGGAGGAGTGGTTCAAACGATTGGAAATAGATAACTGGTGGAATCTGAAGGTGGAGGAATTGTCTAAAGGAATGCAACAAAAGATTCAATTTATCTCGACCGTCATACATGAACCTCGTTTGTTGATTTTTGACGAGCCATTCAGCGGATTTGATCCGGTCAATGCAAAGCTGATCAAAGAACAGATGCTTAGGCTCAAACAAAATGGAGCAACGATTCTACTTTCAACCCACAATATGGAGTCGGTGGAGGAGTTGTGTGATGAAATTTCGTTGATTGATAATTCACGTGTGGTGCTGCAGGGAGAGGTGAACAGCATACGCTCTCGGTTCAAAGAGTCGGTCTTTTCGGCCTGTGTTGATATGTCGAATCAAATGGAGGCGGGAGAAGAGTTACCGTATGAGGTGATTGCATTAAACCCATTGGGAGAGCTTGGAGAACTACGAGTGAAAAAGAGGAGTGAGATATCAAACTCCGATTTGATTATTCAATTGGCAAAACGGTATGAGATACACTCATTCGAGGAGATATTACCATCCATGAATGATATTTTTATTCGCGTTGTTAAATCATAAGCAATCACTTGAATCAAACTAAATCATCTGTATATGCCAAAGATATTCCTCATTATAGAACGAGAATACATTAGTAGAGTAAAGAAGCGTTCATTCTTGATTATGACATTCCTCACCCCACTGCTGTTTGTAGCCATCGCGTTTACTCCGATGTTGTTGGCCGAGGTTGAGTCGGGAGAGAAGAAACAGGTTTCTGTGATCGATTATACAGGACT
>JBKEBB010000275.1:0-4947 GCA_047972845.1 Bacteroidales bacterium | reverse complement strand
TCGATTTAAAAAGCCCTTTCTATGCAAGTATAATTAGTTCCTTTTGTTGTTTATGATAGTTTCAAATGTAGTTGAAAGAGGGAATCCCAATTCAAAGTCGTACAACGTCAACTTCCGTAGTTTGTAGTAGCTCATCCAATATTTCTGCAATGCCGAAACATAATTACGTTGAGCGGTCTGTTGACGATTAAGAGCAAGGGTAAGACTGTTTACATCCGCTTTACCGATCATAAAACGCAGCTTGGTTTCATTATAAGCTAATGAAGCCAAGTCGAATGCCTCCTCGGCCGTGGCAATTTGGGATTGCTGCACATGGAAATCCTCCACAGTAACAATCACATCCTTTTCAAGATTGACCTCCGATTGTTGCGCTGAAATCTGTGATACCATCAGATTATTCTTTGCCATATTGTGCTTTCCCTTTCGCACACCCCAATCGATCAGAGGCATAGAAACAGATAGAGCTACAAGATCTTGTTGCATGGGGTTGCGATAGGCACCCAAAAAATCATAAGCCACTTGATTGAAACCGATGCTGGCATTGATGGAGGCATTGAAGAGTGCCTCTTTATAGGTTTTGTCCACCTGCTGACGTGCTTCAAGAAGTTGTCGTTCGAGCTCCTTCATTTGCGGATTATTGTCCTTCACCAATTCCAACGCCCGATCAATGTTTATATCTATAGGCCTTGTTCTTACCGGAAGTGTCACCCGCAGTTGCGTGTTTTTCTCCAAATTCAAATAAGAGGCAAGTGAAAACATGGCACGTTTCAGTCCGCTCACAGCATTCTGAAGGGTCTTTCGGGCATTCACCACATCCAATTTCAATGTCAGCAATTCAGCCTGGGTAATTGAAGCAATGGCGTATCGTTGCTCTCCAATCTTAAAAAGCGAATCGGACGATGCCAGATTATCAACCGCCATATCGTATTCCGTTTGAGCAAGTGCCAAGGCAAAAAACTGTTCAGTCGATTGTTCGGCAATCGCTTCGGTATTGTAAAGCAACTTTCGTTTGGCCTCCTCGAAACGTACAGGCTCAATGGCTCTTTCCCATTTGAATGGGTTGTACCCTACCAGATCCTGCCTATAGCCCAAACGAATGGGAACCGATGTGAACTGGTCAAAACTACTCGTCCCAAAGTTTCGCATGTATGATAAATTGGACTCCAAGAAGAAAGCTCCACCCGTAAGGTCGAAGTTTTGTTTAACGGCAAGCCCTCCACTCGCTGTATAGGTTTGCTGCTCACGGTAGATATCCATATTACTCTGCGAATCATACCGTTTTGTTATATCACGATAATATTGTGCCGGCATCAGATTCATGGACAAGCTTGGAAGGCGGTTTGCTTTATATGTGCGAAATTGCCAATAACTCGCCAAATACATATTTTGGGTACGAAACGCCTCCAATGAGCTGTCTTTCGCCATCTCAATCGTCTTGGTCAATGTGAGTACAATTGGTTGCTCCTGAGCATACAACAGGATGGTAGATAAAATAGAGATCAGAATAAGAGTATATTTTTTCATTTATATCACTGTTTTGTTTCACGTCGATAGATAAACCAATATATCAAAGGAATGAAGAAGAGACTTACAAGTGTACCGACACCCATCGCACCAATCATTGCAATCGCGAGGGGCTTTTGCAACGCGGAACCTATGTCGGAGGTAAATAATGTGGGAACCAAGGCGAAAACAGTGGTGAGTGAAGTCATAATAATAGCTCGAAGACGCATCTTCCCGGCCAAATGAATAGCGTCTATCAATCCTACACCCTCTTTCCGCAAGGTGTTAATCACGTCTATTTTTAGAATTGAGTCATTGATAATAATACCACAGGTAACCACAATACCAATAGCCGACATCAGATTTAATGTATGACCGCATAGCCATAACAGAATCAGCGCGGCAGCTACGTCAATCGGAATCTCTATCAATACAATCAACGGTTGCATGAAGCTCTCAAACTGAGCAGCCAAAATGAAATACATCAAGAGAATAGATATCAAAAGAATAACCACCAGCTCGTTGATCATTCGTTTATTGGAGAAATAACCTCCCGAGAAGCTGACATCCCAATTATTTTGCTTCGCCTCATCGCGAACCTCATCCATCAATTTATCCGGATTGTTTACCTCATAAAAGGCATATGGAATGTACTCTCCGTTTTTCCCTGCCGTTATCTCCTTTAATCCTTCAGCGGGAGTCATTGCTATTAGCGAACGCAGTGGAATATACTGAATCACATCATCCTTCTCCTTAGGAGGAATGGCAATGAGTGTTTCGGCAAGTACCTCGTTGACTGTCCGCTCTCTTCCAGCCAACATAATTGGTAGCTGCTGATGATAAGATCGAAGTAGTGTCACCTCATTTTCCTTAAATGCAGATCGTAGTACACGTTGAACCTCGGCGTAACTAACTCCATAAAGCAACAGTTTTTGCTGGTCGACCGTTATATTGAGTTGATTGTCGAATGCGACGGTAACCGGAGATACGGATGTCTTTTGTTCCAATCGTGTTCCCAACGATCTAAGTTCATCCGCTTCCGGAGTAATACTCCTATTACGAGGAGTAAACTCAGCAACAATATCGGCCTCTCCTGTTATAAAGATTTTTTCGAAAACTGTTTCAGGAGGGGTAAAGGTTACCACAGCATGGGGATAATTCTTCTTCATCCATTGTTGGATAACTTCATGAAGAACTTTAACTCGATCAGGGGCAGAGGTCCGTAGGTAAAATTCCGACTCGGAGGTTGTCAGTTCCTCTTCTCGCTTGAGTAAATATTGTTGTTGACCCACATAGGCCGAATGTTCAATCGTCAATGAATCAATCTGATCAAACAGTAGATGTATTCGTTGCTCATTTTCTCCCAAATGGATATTTTCATTCCAGTCAACCTTAACGGTCAGATCGGAACGATCTATCTGCGGCATCCGTTCGGTGGGAAGTACATAAAACATCAACACACACAAAGGAAGAGTGACTACAATAATCAGCAAGGAAATTACTTTGTGTTCAAACACCCAATCCACTCCATGGTGATACCATTCCTCCAACCAATCTTTCTTGGTTTGAAGTGTATGTTTTGTTCGGATAAAAGGAAAACGAATGGGAGGTAAACCATATATCAGTTTATATAGTACGGGAAGAAGCATAATTCCGGTGAAATAGGAGACAAGCAACCCGATGGTCACAGCAAACGCTTGATCGAAAAAGATGGCTCCGGCAATACCACTCATAAACACCAACGGAACAAATACCGCGATTGTGGTCAACGATGAACTCAACATGGGAGTAATCACATCGGTTGTTCCCTTGTCACAAGCATCTTCCAGACTCAACCCCATTTCTCGATAACGTGATATATTTTCTGTCACCACAATCGAGCTGTCGATCATCATTCCCAATGCCAGAATCAATCCGCATTTTGAGACTATATTCACCGACATGTTGAAAAGATAGAAGAAAAATACACTTATAACCAGTGACACAATCATCGATATGCCTATTATCAGATGAGATTTCACATCTCCTAAGAACATAAATGCTACGATACATACCAAGAGAAAGCCCAATAGAAGATTCTGTTTGAGGTTTTCAATTGTTACGTCAAGAAGTTCGGTCTGACTGCGGGTAATGGTAAATTGTATATCGGGATACGAAGTCTCAAAATCTTTGATCACCTCTCCCATCGCCTCTTTCAAGTGATCAATGGTCTCATCTGACTGCTTAATTACCGAGAGCGTCACGGCACGTTGACCGTTCAGCAGCGACACCCCCTTCTCTTTGCGGGGAACAACCGTCACGGTTGCTATGTCTCCCAACTGGATCAGTCGGTCTCCCTTTTTCATATATATCTGTCGCACATCATCAACGGTACGGAGCAACGTGGAGAACTTGATATTGTACTCGTAATATCCATCCCGCACCTTCATACTTCCGGGTTCCACATTGTTGTCTGACAACACCGACTCCAACTCCTGCAGAGTGACCCCTAACGAAGTAAGTTTCTCCATATCGGGAACAATCTGAACCTGCTGTTCCACCACACCCGTCACATCCACCATCGCCACCTCGGGCAATTGCTCTATACGTCTTTTAATAACCGATTCGGTAAACTGACAGAGAGTAAGGTAACGCTCCATGTCCATTTTCCCGTCACTTTCCTCCTTTAATGTCAGGTTAAGATAAAAGACAGGCAGATCGGTCGCGCTCGCCTTTATCACTCTCGGACGAGAAATATCTCTGGGCAAGGCATTCATCGCCGCGTCAATCTTCTCATTTACCTCGATAAACGCCAAATCAGTGTTCGTACCAAAATCAAAGCTGAGTCGAATAAGAGCGGTTCCATCCTTGGTTTCACTTCTGATATCACGCAAATTATTCACCTGCATTAGGTATCTGCGAACCGGAGTAACCGCGATATTTTCCAACTCTCGGGCCGATTTATCCTTTGCTGAGAGTTGAACCGTAATTTCAGGAATAGCGATATCAGGCAACAACGATACCGGAAGGGAGAAATAGGTTGTCATCGCCACAATAAAACAAGCGGTAAAGGCCATAAATACGGCGATAGGACGTTGTATCAGAAACTTTACCATAACGAAGCGTCTGTTAGAATGAAATATGTGGAATGAACATATTTGTCGGATGTGTAATATAGCATCGATTATCTATTTAGAGAGTTGAAGCAAAAAATCATTTTTCTCTTCAATCCATTTTAATACTATTCATTACTTAGTTTTACAGGAGTTTCGTGTGCCAGATTGATGTTGTTGGAAGTAATAACCACATCGTTCTCTTGAAGTGTTTCTCCTGAAACAACGTATTGCGTGGCATTTTCCAATTCGGTTTGCACATAATTCCACATGGCCTTTCCCTCTTTATAAGTAAAGAGCACTTGCTTGCTGGAACGCATCACAACGGCACTTTTGGGTACCACCCATTTAT
>JBKEBB010000268.1:0-15134 GCA_047972845.1 Bacteroidales bacterium | reverse complement strand
AACTCTTTCGGCATTTACATTGTTTTCCCTTGTCTGTAAGTCATGGTAAGCATTATAAATACTGGTTTTAATCGTATTCAATAAGGCATTGACTTCAACTGCTTCATTGGATTTGCCGATAGCGATACCCGTTTTTGCATCCCAAATATCGGGATTTACATTTACTTTCGTGTTAAAACGGCTTGGTTCTCCGTCGATGGTAATCCGGCACATGATAGGGTAAGTGCCGTCTGCTCTTTTTTTGTCTTTCTTTACATAGAAAAGAATGCGAAATGTACTTTTCATAAACTCATTTTTTAATGTTACAAAATTACTTTTAACTCTCTAAAAATGAACTTTATGAACTATGCCAAATCAGGACAACGCACTGCCAATTTTGGACAAACTGTACCCCCTTCGCTTCGATTTACTGTACCCCCTTGCATTTTTTCGGAAAGGGGGTACAGTTTAGGTTAGTTGCTTTGTCTTTTTTTGTCTTTTTTTGTCTTTTTCTTGGCTTTCGACTAAGACAAAATAAATAGAAAAAGCCCTTCATATTCACTGAATATGAAGGGCTTGTCTTACTTTTGGCGCCTTTTGTCGTAGGCTCCCTGCGGTATGGACGGGACTCTAATTATTTTTCTATACTTTTCAATAATTTCTAATAATTACTGAATATCAATATATTACAAAATATGTTTTCCAATAATTATTTGCTATTTCAAATAGTTTTCGTAGATTTGCAACACAAATGCAACACAATAAATTTAGCAGTATGGCAAATTTATATTATCCCTACATCAAACCAAATTATGTTTCCAGCGATGGAAAGACTCCTTTGTATGTGCGCTACAATTACAATCGTACAAAACGTACACTTATATCTACCGGATATAATATCAAGCCCGACCATTGGGATGATAAAAAGCGTTGGATAAAACGCGCCTGTCCCGAATTTGAAGAGATTGATTCTGCATTGACGAGAATCACATCGAAACTGGGCGAGATATTAACTTATACCAAAGACAACGGCATAGACCCTATTGTGGATTTTGTGTTGCTTGAACTGGAAAAGAACCGGGAGTACGAACAGCGTTCCAACAAGGTAAATATGTTTGATACATTAGAACTTTACATTGAAGAGAAAAAAGGCAAGGTTTCTGCCGACCAGATAAAAGACTATAAATCCCTAAAAAAGCATCTGACCAATTTTAAGGAGCATTCATCACAGCCTGTTACATTCCGTAATCTTAATTTGAAATTCTATAATGAATTTATGGATTACCTTTTCTACAAGGCCGAGAAGCCGGACGGAACAATCGGCTTGCTGACGAATTCTGCGGGAAAGGTTATCCGACTATTGAAGGGATTCGTTAATTACCAAATAGCCAAAGGAACTATCCCAACAGTTGACCTTACTCATTTCAAGGTCGTTGAAGAAGAAACTGATGCTATTTACTTAAACGAGAATGAACTTGCTAAGATTTATAAGCTCAGTCTTTCGGATGACAAAGAACTGGAAGAGATTCGGGATGTATTTATTGTAGGATGTTTCACTGGATTGCGATACAGCGATCTATCGACACTTGGCCCTGAACATATTGATGTCACCAGTGAAACGATTAATTTGAAACAACGTAAAGTTCATAAGGCTGTTATCATTCCGATGATTGACTATGTACCGGAGATTTTAGAAAAATATGATTATGACTTACCTAAAATTCCCAGCTACAAATTCAACGAACGCCTGAAAGAGCTTGGCAAGAAAGCCAAACTAAAGCAAAAGGTAGAGATTGTTCGTAAAAAAGGAAATCTCCGAGTTAAAGAAGTCCATGAAAAGTGGGAAATGATATCTTCGCATACTTGTCGGAGGTCATTCTGTACCAATATGTATCTCTCCGGTTTTCCTGCCGAAGAACTTATGCGAATATCCGGACATAAAAGTCCCGCAGCGTTTATGCGATATATCAAGGTAGATAATATGCAAGCGGCAAACAGATTGAAAGAACTTAGACTGAAGTTGTCTAAACAGACTTAGCTATCAATCAACACTTTCCTTAACCGCAAATCTGATTTTATAGAGATGTAATAGTGATTTTTTGATAGACTCATAATATTCTTGAATACCATATATCTCGAATAGAATCATTTCAAAATGCACTCTATCTGCCTGCTCCATTTCCTGTTCCAAATTCAATCTGTCTCTTCTCATGATTGGAGCAAAAGCCTCTATTATACGTGCTTTGTCTCTTAGGGATAGTATATTTGGATTTAGCATTTTGAAATCCGATTCGAATTTGGTCGCTCTTAAATCTAATGCTCCAAGACCCCTTCCAAATCCCATACACTCAATAAAGAACATACTTAAAATGCTATTAAAGAGTGCGAGGAATAACGATTTATCCTCTCCTTGATACTCTTCTTTCAATGATAGGCCGATTAATCTCTGGTCTATAAATGATCGTTCCTGAAGCATTGGGATAAACAAACTCTTATCATAGTTAACATTCGCAACAAAATCAGCCATATTATCGGTTTTCATCTCATACCAATGCATATTAGCTCGCTGAAGTGACTGCGTCAAGGGAACTCCTGTTTCATTCACTTGATTTTCAAAATGTCGAATCCAATTCAATGCCCCAGTATGATTCAATTCTTCAAGTTCCTGAATGCTTCGAGGACAGCAGAATGCGTCTTTATTTGTGGTACAAATTAACGCTGTTGTTTGTCTCAGGTTTTTAAGAACTGGTTTAATATATTCTTCCTCGATTCCATGTCCTTTAGCTGGATAAAACAACTCATTCCAACCTCGCCTTTCACCTCTTGTAAAATCAAAAATTTGATTACAACTCACAATCTGATCAACGATCTCCGGTAGCCAGGTTATTTCTGCAAAGTAAGCACACCATGGAATTCCAATAGACTCAAACTCGTGAATATTAGCAACTGTATATTGCTGATTAGTTAAATGTCGGTTTTCTCCATTCACGAGAATTGCATCTGCTACTTGTCGTGTGTCATTTACGTTTTCTATGAACTCATTCAGTGTTGTAAATGTTATAGTTCTATCCCTATCTTCTTCTGCTCCCACAGCATTTTTCTTAGTGGCAGTTATGATAGTCGTTACTACTTCTGCATTATGAAACCATTTGCCTTTGCCTGAAATAACTATATTTTCAATACTGTAGAATTGTTGGAATAATCTTAGGAAAATATCGCCATAATCAGTCCCCATCCATGCATTAGATAAAATAAAGCCGACTTTACTTTCTTCTCCTAATATTCTGTAAAGGTAGAAAGGGATATAGGCAAAGATATCACTTTTGCCACTTAGAGATAGGTCTAGCCCTGCCTCATTTCTTATCCATGTATTTATATCCGCTATGTCTGGATTTAATTCTTTAATAGCCTTTTCTCGGATGAAAGGTAAATTAGATACAATATAGTTCATATGAGGTAGTTCTTTTTCTACCTCTGCTCCATCATTCGGATTATGGAACTTGATTCTTTGGTCAACATTTAGTTCTATTACATCTGAACTGAAAATATTAACTATTTCGCCTATATTATCAGGTTTTGAAAGAGTTAGTGTTGCAAGCTGTATTGGAAATGAATGCTTATCCGAAGCCCATATTGATGATAGAATTTCATTATGCGGGATATCATATTCTTCTTTCAGCAAGTAAGCTTGATTAATAATAGTCCCGGTTCCACAGCATGGATCAAAAACATTTAATTCCTTATTCTCTATTGTTAACCGCACAAGCAGGCTAGCCAAATTTACTGGTGTTGAAAATTGGCCAGCCACCTTTCTTTTTGCGGCATCAATTGACGATTGCAACAATGTATGTAGCACCTCAATGTCAATATCTTGGATGTTTATAGTTGTAAGATACCGACTAATTTGTATGAGTTGCGCCCAAGCAGTAGATGAAATATACTCTTGAGCTAAGTTTTTGTTGAATATATTCCAGAAATCACAATTAGTCGATATATCAGAAATTATTTGTTCCGCTTCTGCAATACTAGTTGCATCAGTTATTGTTTCTATAGAGCGGGCTTCATTGAAGTAGCGTTTCAATATATGAGCGAAGACAATCTTAATAACCCAATCAGTCAAGATTACTTTTGACAAAGTTGGCAGTTGATGCGGTTTATCACTTTCTTTTGATGGATTATAGCCGTATTCAGATGCAGAGGAAAACCACCATTGATTAATCTCGGCCGCAAACCTTGCGCTAGCTCTCATTCGCACCTTCAAATTACCCACAGTAGATGCTACATTCTCTAGAATTACATCAATTACAGTATCTACCGCTAATATTTCGAATGCTGTATCGCTAATCTCTCCTGCTTCGAAAAAATTATTTAAATCTTCAAGGATTTGATGCAGCAATGCCTTCCATAAAGCTTCTTTTGGTTTTACTTCATTCCTATTATTTATATCTATACTATCCCATGTCTTATATACAGAGAAAGACTCCCTATCTTTAACATATAATGCAGCGGTCTTAACATTCCAAACAAGAAAACTATCACGTTTAAGAATTCTTGCCTTTTTCTTTGCATTATCAATTAAATCTGGATCATTAATCGCTGTATCAGGCATTTTCAGTTCCCATCCATGAAGAATATCCTCTTTGTCAGTATCTTTGAAGAGCAATACATCAGGAAATAAGCTCGATTTATTTTCATTAATAGTATTTTCTCCTCCTGCACTTTTGAAATACCATCGTTTTCTTGAGAGATATAGGCAAATTTCTGAAATAGCATCAATCGCCCAGCTACGTTCGTTATAATTTATTTTCGCCATAATATTGATAATCAGCAATAAGTTTTGTTTCTTTATATAATACTTTATGATATTCTGCGATTGGCTCTTGAAATAATTTTAAAGTCGCATCTTCTATTTCTTTTCTTTTTAGTGCTTCCTTTATTCTATTGATGCTAATTTCAACATAATCGACAATATCAACCTTATGCAATAAAGCATTTTCATTTTTTTCAATGCCAATGAATTGTCGATTTTCAAGCAATGCAGAGACTAGAAAACTACCACTTCCACAAGCATTATCCAAAACAATATCTCCAGGCTTCGTATATGTTTTTATTAAATATCGACCTAATTCCACTGGTTTTTGTGTCGGGTGCACCACCGGTCCTTCACTTTCTGCCGTTTTAATATAAATATAATCATCAACAGGTACATCATCATAAAAAATAACATCATTAGGATATCGCTTCCCGTTACTTTTTACATGTTTAGGCTTAAAATCTCCATAACTACCTGTATTTTGATCTTTTCTGACCCCTTTGTCATATGGTTCTCCATCAGTCATTTGAGGATTATATGTTGGTTGCTTTTTGTAAAAGATACAAACATCTTCATGCTTTCTAAGAGGTTGTTTCTTTGCATTGAGAAAATTTGTTGGTTTTGATTTTATCCAAACAATCTTATATTTAAACAATTTCTCATTACTACATATGAGTTTAGCGGTAAAGACACCTTGAGCTGTTAGAGCAATTACTCCATCATCTTTTATTATTCGTTCATATTCTGCCCATAATTCTTCTAAATTGATAACAGAATCCCATTTATTTTGCGTTGTCCCGTATGGGAGGTCGCATAAAATCATATCAATAGATTTGTCTGGAATAATTTGCACAACCTCTAAACAGTCACCCTGTATAACCTTGTTAACTATACTGTTGATATCCTGTAGCTGCTTGGGATTCCCATTTAATTCATAGGAAAATTCTTTTTTATTTGTAGTATAATATTTGACTTTTGATTCCGCAACTTTCAATGTTTCGATGTCAACCTCCTCCTCAATAATCCTATAGGCAAATTGATCACTCAAGAATTCAGCCAGTAGTTTTTTCTCATCTATAATAAAAAAAGAAGCGATGTTTCTTATTTGTTGTCTTGTTGGCAACCTTTCGTTTCTCTCTATTTTTGCAAGTAGAGAAGAGTCTATGCTTATATTTGCTGAGACATCTTTCAAACTAAAACCTGCAGTTTCCCTTAATCTCCTAAGGTGCTCACCAAAAGTAATGTTTTGATTTATATTATTCATTATGATTCGATATTTTCAGCAAAGGTAGTAAATAAAACCAGTATTGGACAAATTTTGTCCACAATATTTTCTTTATCTATTTTACTGGCTTTTTCACTTCCTCATACATCTGATACCAATACACCGCTTTTTCTTTCCAGTTCTTGTATTCATAAATGAAATATCCGGCAAGAAATGCAGATGCCAGCGTAATTACCCACATAGCAATATACCATTTCAATCCATTGGATGGTCGTTTCACCTTTCGAAGCTTGTTCTCCATTTCATTAATGAAGTTCCGGTTCAATTGCTCGAACTTTGACGTATCAATTGGAATGCGCTTCTCATACAAGATATTTACGCTCTCCCTGACTTGGCTTGCTGTTTCATCGTTCATATGGGATATTTCTCGGAGCCGATCGATTTGCTCGCTTAGGATGCTATCTACAGTTTCACGAGAAATATCTTCTTTTCCCGCGAACTTATTTCTGCGTTTGGTCGATTTGTTAGAATTGTCGTCCATAATGTTGTTTTTTAGGTTTCTTTTTTTTACGTTTCAATGCATTGTTTTCTTCTTCAGGATTGTGCCTATTGGGAGTAAACAAGTCCGCCAATAGCAAAGCTATGCCGCAACTTCCTCCCGAATAGGATTGTTGATTGTTCGTATCTTGATTATGGTTCTGTTGAACCTGTTGTAAAGGATTCTCTTCTAGTGAAGAAGAAGAAAAAAAATTCCCCGCCAGCGATCGGAATCCAAACTCCCGGCCGATTTCCGAAGCCTTGAACGTCTGTCCCTCGTAGGTAAAGCGGATTCCATAGGTTTTACCTTGTTTATTTTTTGCAGGCTCAATCCCGACACCCTCTTTCTCTAATCCATACAAGAAGCCTTCTAAACAGGTATTCTTAAACAATTCATAATAGGCAATTTGCTGGAGCTTCTCTTTCGTCTGTTGTCGTGCGGGGTCTGTATAGGCTTCTTGATGCTCCCTTTGTTTCTGAACATCTTTGGCAATCGTCAATCCCATTTCACGACTTATTTCTTCTGCAATCTTTGCCGAACGGTTGCTCACAAAGGTTGTATCGAACACTTTGCTATCAACTCCGATACGGTTTGCAATCAGGTGGATATGCGGTTTCCCGGTATCTTTATGGGTACAGGCTATCCATTGATGATTCTGCAATCCCATTTTATTGGCAAACATCCAGGCTATTTTAATCATATCTCCCGGCTTTAGCTTATCTATATCCTGTGGAGATATACCTATCTCATATCGTATATACTTGTTTTTGCATCGGTAGTTGTGTTGGTTAACCATTTCAAACTCCCGCAGAATGTCGGCAGGTAAATCACTCTCAATCATATTCCTGCCGACCATCTTATCCAGTTTGCCCTCTCGCAAGGCGTAATCAATCGCATTGCTTCCGTGTGCTATTGCTTTTCCTTTCCCAATCATACACCTAAAAGAATCGGTTATACAACTGTCGGGATTGTTCCAGATATTCCGCAATAGCGATTATTAATTGCGGGTCTTTGTTCCGTATAAGATTGGCGAGTCGGGCAATGGCATTATTATGTTCTTTCAGTTCCCGGAAATATGAAACCTCTTCTAGGCTTAGCTTCGGGCTGGCAAGTATCCGGCCAGTCAGACATTGTTGCCTGCAATACTCGGAAAGGGTTACTCCCGACCTTTCAGCCAGACCTTCGATTCTCTCTTTCTCTGATCCTCTACAACGGAATTTTATATAGCTATTTTTCATTTCTTCTCTTTTATTTGGTTCAAAAAACTGTCGAGAGCGAAGCGATTGCAGTTTCCCCGCCAGCGAAAGCGGATCAGGCGGCAAGCGCAGTTTGTGGTAACAAACTGACGTCTTGCAATGCACTTCGCGCAAGGTTAGCTCTACAGTCCACGCCCTTTCTTTTTCATTGGAATTTGCCGCTTAATAGAGACGGCGGCTTTATTCTCTTCGGGTTGCTTTTTCGGATTGGATTTATCCCGCCAGTAATCATTCAGATCTTTATAGTTTCGATAGAAAACAGACTGGTCGATTACTTCCTTACACACCGGGCTTAAACTCTGAACAGCCTGCTTTCCGGCTTCATCGTTGTCAAGGAAAGCGTGTATTGTTTGGTGGGTTTGGAGAAAGGGAATTGCTTTCGGCAGATTAGCTAATGAATTTAATATTACTGAATCTATTGTCAGCGAAGTATTCTGTTTTAGCGAGAGATAAGAGAGAAAATCCATAAAGCCTTCGAATACCATAACCGCATCACTACCATTGTTTATGGTTGTTATATTCTTCGGGGTAGTACTTCCTTTGAAATACCTGTTCCGGAGTTCCCAACCTCCGGCATCATTCCGAAAGCCGACAGCAAAATAAGGTTTGTTTGCTATGGAGTAATGGACTTCCGAACTGTGTTGTTTCGCCATGTCGATATTTATGCTCCGCTCTTTCAAATATTCCAGTAAAGTGGGATGTGTAAGCGGTTTTATATCCGTAATGGCTATTGCCGATTCTCGGTTTACCTGCTTAGACGAAACAATCGGAGCGTCATTCCGATGAAAGGAAAAGGAATCTTCCAACTGGCGAAACGCTTCTGTCAACGAATAGTTTTCTAATTTCATTACAAGATCAACTATCGAACCGCCCTCATTGGCTCCAAAGTCATACCATAAATCTTTGTCGTAATCGACTTTAAAACTCGGATTACTGTCATCCCTGAGGGGAGAGAGATACATTCCGTAATATCCCCGGTCCTTTACCGGATGAATTCCTTTATTTTCAAGGTATTGCTTTATACTTATATAATTTGAGTTTTTCATTTTCGCATTTTTTAGCTGTTTTCACTTACTACACAAGTTAAGTTGTATATCATATTGATAATCAATCGTATTTATGTAGTATGATTCTTTTTTGTAGTAACTACTACTTTGTAGTAAGGTAGTAGGATGAGAGTAAGATGGTGATTTTGCTTCTTACTACACCTTAATCCTTTTTCTTTCATTGGATTATATCTGATTGTAGTAAGGTGGTAAGAAGGATAAACAACATCTATGTTTCTATATATCACAGTCGAAGAATGGATTCGGCTTGATTTTCTTTATCCGATAGCATTGAACCGGATTAGCTCCTTTTGTCAACCGTTTGGAGAGCCGTTCAAATTCAGCTTTGCGCAAGGCTTCGCCCATTCTCTTTTCCGATAGTTTCACCAAAGTATACGCTTGTAAGTAGCTTAATACCTCCGAAGTCGTCATATAGTATTCTTCTCCAACTTCCGGCTTTTCAAATCCTTTCAGCAGCATTTCATATTCTACCGTCTGCACATGGAATTGTTGGCTAAGCCTGTGCAGTTCCTCTATTTCTTTCTCGATAAACCAATAACGATAGTCATTATCCAAAAGCCACATCACTTCGGAGAATACATTATCCATATTGATTTGCTCCGCCGTTTCAATGTCGATACTGATAACCTCGAACGGTAAGAACCTACGGCTTCCAGTTGGATCGGTCAGGAAGTCGTTACCGTTGACCGATGCCATGAAGCTGGCTAAATGCGGATATTCCTCGATATATACATCATAAGGTCGGCGATATTTAACTGCCGGAGTCGTTATCAGGTTCTTTAGTTCGTTTTCATCCCGCTTATTTAGGGCTTTCAGTTGGTCATCAATGTTGATAAGCAGATATTCAGCAATCATCGTCAACACATCTTTGTTCTGCGGATCTATCTTCCCGGTAAACAGATAACTTTTCAACGACTGCGGGCAAAGATGATCTAGCCATGTCGTTTTGAAGCGTCCCTGCTCTCCGGTCAAAACCAAACAAGTATGATTCTGACAGCCCACATCTTCCAGCGCATTGGCACCAACGCCCATTAACCATTTCGTTAGGTATTCATTCCATTTTTCAGGATTGGCGGTGGTTACGGTCTGCGCTAATTGGAAAATGTATTGGTTTGTGTCAGGTTCAAGACGTGGTAATTGTCGGAAATAATCTTTTACCGGATGTACCTTTGGAGAAAAGTCGCTTTCGAGAATGGTTCGGATATTCTCCGCCGATGTAGAAATGCCCAGCTCCGTATCAATCCGCCTTTTGAACGAATTGAGGGCAAACTTGGTAACAGGTTGAAACGGATAATTGCCGTTCTTTATGCGATACTCTGGTTTGGATTTTATCACATTGAAGCGAAAATCATATTTCTCCTGCAAGTGTGCTTCAATCCGCTCGTTCTTGGACTGACGGACGGAAGAATCTGTTTTCTTTTTCATCGGAATTAGGATTCCCCTGTCATTCTACATCGGTTTATGATAAAGTTTAGAATCTCCTCCTTATCATAGAATACCAGCTTCTCACCGAAACGGTATTCTTTGTAATGACCAAGCCGGGCATATTTGCGGACGGTGGGTGCAGAGGCTTTCAGAAGTTTAGTTGCCTCTTTCATCTTGATTAAGTTACTCATCGCCTTATCAACTGGCGACAATTGTTCTTCGGGAATACTGTTCTCAACAGCTTCCTCATTTTCTGATTTTAACCAGAATTTCTTGAATGTCTTTCGCATTTTTACTAATAATTTTAGAAATTTCGAAGGACAAATATATAGTATAATAATTCTGGGAATAAGCAAGTTATGTCGACGGGACAATATGGGACAGCAACTCACGAAACGGGACAAATCTGCTCGTTATACCAAGAATAAATAAGGGCAACTGAATAGAAATAAGACGAGAATATCAGACTTTGATTGATAGGATTTTCATATCCTTTTCAATAGTGGAAACCGCCTTTGCAAGTCCAATCTCTGAATAAAATTCCCGGATAGTATCCAAATGCTTCAGAAGCGTTTTGTTATCCACATTGCTTCGGTTCAGCGATGGGGTGGCGTGTAGTTTTGTGTCAGATGGAGCGATTTTTTCTCCGATAAGTGTTTGCCATGCCTGCAATCGGTCTTCAGGGGTATAGGCAGGAATAAGTTCCGAAGCCAATAGATAGCCGAAAATACGGTCACCTAATTGCTTACGACCTTTTATAGAATAACATTTTAGAATTTTATCTTTTACTACCTGTATTGTATCTTCTTTAGTTAAACTACCAGCTTGAGTAAGAGGAGATATACCATATAATATAGATTTTATGGTTTCATCTGAAATATCGTCCTGCATGAATAGCTTTTCAATTTCCTCCCTCTTAGTTCTGATTATTTCAGCAATATGCTTCTGCTCTCTTCCTGTTCCAAAAAGCAAATTGAAGAAAGGAATAACACTGGATACTTTTAGTATAAGATTGCTATCCTCGGAAATCTTCGCACAATCATCTAAAAAAGCACTTAAATCAGGGGCTTTACCTTTCTGTTGCTGTACCTTAAAACTGGCATAATAGAATTTGAGGATGGAAACATCCGATGTCCCCAGTAAATTCTCATTATACATTTTACGATATTTGCTTTGCATACGATGATTATTGAATCGGAAGCAAATTTAGTGAAATTTCTTCGATTTTATAATATTTTCCTGTATTGCACAACGGCGGGAAAAGAATGGGACAAATGCAAATTTGCAATACAAGTGCAACACAGTAAAAAACAAAAGCCTGTTAATCAATTGATTAACAGGCTTAAGAGCGGTATGGACGGGACTCGAACCCGCGACCCCCTGCGTGACAGGCAGGTATTCTAACCAGCTGAACTACCACACCATTGTTTGTTTTTGGTCGCTATCTCTCTCGATTGCGATGCAAAGATACGGACTATTTTTGATCTTGCAATAGGTGCTCCACATTTTTTTGTTGAAAATAAGATGCACTCCAAACTCATATCTGATTATCAATATCGTAGTAAAATGTAAAAAATAGTAACCGGATTCATTTTTATTGTTACCACTGTTATTTCTTCTTCTTTTTACTCATTCAATAGAATCTTCCTCCTTTATTTATTTTCCGATCATCTCCCATATTCTTCTGTATATGGAGATGTAGATTGGCTGTTCTCAAACGTTTTTGTAGATTTGTTCTCTAATCCGTTCGATTATGCCGTTCAAAACATTTGTTGACGTGGTATTACCGCTGCCCCTACCCAACTATTTTACCTACTTGTTGCCTCCTTCAATGGGACAAGTGGAGCCGGGGTGTCGGGTGTTGGTGCCATTCGGTAAACGTAAATTCTATTCAGCCATCGTCGTACAGACTCATGCCATTCCACCTGCCGACTACCAACCCAAAGAGGTGGTTGAGCTTCTCGATACACACCCGATCCTTTGCCGTCCTCAGTTGCGATTCTGGGAGTGGTTGAGCGAATATTACATCTGTTCCGTGGGGGATGTTTATAAAGCAGCGCTTCCCTCGGCATTGAAACTGGGGAGTGAAACAGTTGTTTCTCTCAACGATGGAATTGATAATCTCGATCTCATTCCCGAGAAGGGAAAACAGATCGTGGCACTGTTACGTGACGGAGCCTCTATGACGGTTGAGCAGTTGACGAAGCAAATTCCGGAAAGAGGGATTCTTTCCATGATTAATCGCCTCCTTGATATGGAGGTGCTGTTGCTGTCCGAGGAGGTAAAGAGAGGATTCAAACCCAAGCAGGAGCCATTTGTGCGACTTGCCATTTCGTTCGATCAGGAAGATACACTCAAGAGGCTCTTTGATTCACTTTCCCGTGCACGTTCTCAACTGGCAATACTGATGGCTTACCTCGACCTTTCAAACCACATGCGAAAAGGGCAACAGAAGGAGGTCTCAAAGAAACAGTTGATCGAACGGAGTCAATGCTCCAATGCTGTTTTCAATCAGCTTGTGGACAAAGGGGTGTTCGAAGTCTTTCATAAAAATGTACACCACTCCCAGTTTGCCGGATCGAGTTTGAAGGAAGCGTCTCCTTTGTCGGATGTTCAGTTGGATGCATTCAAGGAGATTGACTATTCGTTTCGGGAGAAAAACGTCACTCTTCTTCACGGAGTCACCTCCAGTGGAAAAACGGAGATTTATATTCATCTCATCCAAGAGGTTCTTCGGCAAAACAAACAGGTACTTTACCTCGTTCCCGAGATAGCTCTCACTACCCAATTGACCGAGCGGCTGAAGCGGGTGTTCGGAGATAAATTGGGAGTGTATCACTCTAAGTATTCTGATCGGGAACGTGTGGAGGTGTGGAACGACCTTTTACGCAAGGGTGATTATCAAGTAATTCTTGGTGTTCGCTCCTCCATTTTTCTCCCATTTCGAAACCTTGGGATGATCATTGTGGACGAGGAGCACGAATCCAGCTTCAAACAGCAAGATCCTGCTCCTCGCTATCATGCTCGCAATGCCGCCATCGTTCTCGCGTCCATGCATGGAGCGAAAACCCTTTTAGGATCGGCCACTCCCTCAATTGAAACCTACTACAATGCCCAAACGGGTAAATATGGGTATGTGGCACTGACTACACGATATGCCGGCATGCAGATGCCCGAGATTATTGCTGTCGATACCAAAGAACTTAAACGAAAGCGGTTGATGACAGGCCTCTTTTCTCCCGAACTCATTGAGCGTATCACTCGTGCGTTGAGTAGGAGTGAGCAAGTTATACTATTTCAAAACAGACGCGGTTTTGCTCCCATGATGGAGTGTAAGGTTTGCGACTGGGTTCCCAAGTGCAAACATTGCGATGTAAGTCTAACCTATCACAAGGGGATCAATCAGTTGGTCTGCCACTACTGCGGAAGTGCCTACTCCATTCCCCGACAATGTCCTGCTTGTGGAAGCTTGGCCATTCCTACACGTGGTTTTGGAACCGAACAGATAGAGGAGGAGATTCAAACCATGTTTCCTCAAGCGAAGGTGGCCAGAATGGATCTCGACACTACACGTACACGCAAAGCGTATAGCCAACTCATTCATTCGTTCGAACAGGGAAAGGTAGATATTTTGATCGGTACCCAGATGGTGTCCAAGGGTCTCGACTTCGAACGAGTAAACTTGGTGGGAGTACTCAGTGCCGATGGGCTGTTGAACTTTCCCGACTTCAGAGCCCATGAACGTGCCTTTCAGATGTTGGCACAGGTGAGCGGACGTGCCGGACGTAAAAACCGACGCGGAACCGTACTCATTCAGACCGCCTCCCCGCAGCACCCCATTCTTCATCAAGTGCGGGAGAATGATTATGACGCGATGTTTAATAATCAACTTCGGGAGCGTGAAACATTCCGTTATCCACCTTTCTATCGGTTGATATATATCTACATGAAGCATCGGGATGAAGAGACCCTAAGTCGTCTTTCGGGCGAATATGCGGTAAAACTGTGTTCACTCTTCGGACAGCAGCGGGTGCTTGGCCCTGACAAGCCGATTATCGGACGCATTCAATCTCTTTACATCAAAAAAGTGGTGTTGAAGATCGAAGCCGGAGCCTCTATCGATCAAGTAAGACGATTAATCGCGCAAACACGTGATGAGATGCTTGACGTTCCCGGCTTTTCCTCCCTTTTGATCTACTACGACGTTGATCCGATTTAAAGAGGCGGGAATGTTACGAGGTGGAAACGGTGAATCGTTTAGGAGACTGTTGGTTCGTTGAGATGTTAAGGCGTGGAGGCGAGGAGAGAAAAATGGTGAATCGTGTAATCGGTGAATTGTGTAGGGGCGCATATTTGCGCCCGGGGAGGGCACCAACTGTTAGGATCGAACAAACAACATAAATGCCACAAACTCTGTAGAGACGATCGGTCGATCGTCTGAATGGGAAAACGGGGAATTGTAGGGGTGCATATTTGCACCCGAGACAGGAGAACGCAGTATTATTGCCAACCTTTCTGTTATATGTGGGGTCTAATCTCGGAAAATAGAAATAGAATTCAGGGTACAAATGGGCATCACTGCGCCATTCAACGAGCGTCCGAGTTCCTCCTTAAAAAAGGAATATACGTTTTATTAAAAAGGAGCAGACGTCTGTATGAAAAGGAGCCGTCGTTTTACTCAAAACGTATGCTCTTTTTTTTATTGGTTTCTGTCCCGTCCTGAAATAGCGTTACACAAAAGAAGGTAAGTTATGGAAGTAAATTGTAAGAGTCTGTATATCAGGCGCAGTCAGAGGGATTATCCATTAAGTTTAAAACTGGCGGTGGTCAA
>JBKEBB010000259.1:0-3573 GCA_047972845.1 Bacteroidales bacterium | reverse complement strand
TCAGATCCGTATTTATCAAACAGTTGTTGCAATTGGGCATATTGAGGTGTTAACCCACATTTGGAGGCTACGTTTACTACTAACACCTTTTTCCCTTTGAAGGAGGATAGATTGCACTCTTTGCCATCGATGGTTTGAACCGTAAAGCTATGGAAGTTTTTGGTTTGCGCTGACAGTGTAAAGGCAAGAACCAATGCTGAAAGTAAGAAGATCGTTCGTTTCATACTGAATGGATTTATTGATTTATGTTTGAAGTCGGATTGTTCTAATATTATGCCGTATTCTATTGCGAAGAATCGAGCAGTGAACTCATTGTAAAAGATATATGACAATCGACTCTCGATTGTATCTTTTCTAAAGATACCCAATTGATTTATTAACATCAAAACGGACGGAAGTGTTTAGTTGAACCTGTCTATTTATTGGCTATGATATAGGAGGGTGAAAAAAAGAGTTGGCAGGATGGGTAGCCAAACGAATGGAAAAGCATTTTGAGGACTTCTTTTTTCTCGATAATCGGATTGAAGAGATATGACTATTGAAGGTATAGGATTTACGGTCTATACCCGATTGTTTTTGAGTGTAATTATATTAGATCTGTTTGTCCGTTATATTTGTGGGGTTATCTTCGAACGGCTTTGATGTTGTTGGTTACCACCTTATAGGTAGGATCTTCCATGACGTTTACGTCGATAATAGCATCGGCATTTTTTAGTAAGAGTTTGCAGTCGTCGCTTAGATGGCGAAGATGAATGACCTTTCCCAGTTTCCGATAGCGTTCGGTAATAGAATTGACCGCTTCGATGGCTGACATATCAACAATTCGACTTTCCTTAAAATCAATAATCACTTCATCCGGATCCTCAATCGGATTGAACTTATTTGAGAACGTTTTTACCGATCCGAAGAAAAGCGGACCAAAGATCTCATAGTGTTTTATCCCCTCGTTGTCAATATACTTCTTAGAGCGAACTCGTTTTGCATTCTCCCATGAGAATTCAAGCGCGGCCAAGATGATACCCACTAATACGGCGATGGCCAGATTGTGGGTGATGACGATTAGCAGAGTTACAATAATCATGATCAGAACGTCCATTTTGGGCATTTTACCGAACGTTCTCAGACTTGCCCATTCAAAAGTAGAGATAGCTACCATAAACATCAGTCCGGTAAGGGCTGCCATAGGGAGCTTTTCTATTACTTTCGATCCGAACATGATGAAAATTAATAGCATGATTGAGGCGAAAACACCCTAAAGTCTGGTTCTTGCCCCCGATGTGATATTAACCATGCTTTGACCGATCATGCCGCAACCACCCATGCCTGATAAGAAGCCGGAGGCGATATTGGCGGTTCCTTGCGCGATACATTCCTTGTTTCCATTTCCACGAGATTCGGTCACTTCATCGACCAGATTGAGAGTTAGCAGACTCTCAATGAGTCCAACTCCCGCAAGTATAGCCGCGTAGGGAAAGATAATGGATAATGTCTCCCATGATAGGGGAATATGTGGAATTGCAAATGGGGGGAAGCTTCCTCGGATGGTCTCTCCCGGTCGTAAGGTGTCGGCTACGGTAGTGGTAGGGATGTTGAAAAAGATAACGAAGGCTGAGATTACAACAATAGCGATCAGTGAGGCGGGGATGTCTTTGGTTATTTTGGGAGTCAACCAAATAATCAACATGGTTGCTATAACGAGAACCGACATGATTAATAATTCGATAAGTCCATTGTTGAAGACTGTCTTATCAATAATATCTCCACTGGAAATAAAGGAGGATAAGGCTGTGTTGTTTTCAATGATAAATAGGAAATTGGGGAATTGCGCCATGAATATGATTATTGCCAGTCCGTTTACAAAGCCGAACATTACAGAATGTGGTACCAGTCGAATGAATTTTCCCAATTTGAATACTCCTGCAAGTGTTTGTAATACTCCACCCAATACCACTGTTGCAAATACATATTGCATAATTTGCTCTCTTTCAATGTCAGGAAATACCCCTCTGAGCTCACTGATCAGCCCGATAAATATTACGGCGATGGCCCCAGTAGCTCCTGATATCATGGCAGGACGGCCACCTAAAATAGAGGTGATCAAACCAAGAATAAATGTGGCATAAAGGCCAGTCAATGGAGAAAACCCTGCTACCATGGAAAATGCAATCGCCTCGGGAACTAAAGCCAGTGAGACCGTAAATCCTGAAAGTATCTCGGCTTTGTAGTCAACAGGTTTGGATGTGCCTAAAATCCTCGAAATGGTATAGCTCATATCTATTGGGATAATTTACGACATCCTATAGTAGGTATGCCTGTGGTTTTGTATTAGCAGAAAACGACAAGATCTAAGGTGGAAGTGATCTATCCCTTTTGCATTTTCATCAAGGTCGAATGATGGAACAGTGTGCGGGAGTTTGTGTGTGTTTTTTTTATTTGCAAGCCAAAGATAGTAATTTTTCTCGTATTATTCGGGCTATAATGATGATTATTCGATGAATTGCCTTACTTATTGTTGCTTTTACCTGTGAATTGTGCGATTTGTGATAAAGCGGGATCTAATCCTTTCGAGTAGTCGGAATAGGTAAGATAGACTGGAATATCGGGATTGATGTGATCGACTGCTACACCGTAGAGGATGGACGACCATGGCGTTTTAAAGGGGATGAATCGGTTGTTCTTAAAATCTTGGTAGCCGTTGACCGCCCGAATGGAGATGTTGGAGTTGGGAAGGGCGAATGTTTTTCCTTCGGACCAAAATTGGAGATTGTCACCCACTTGTTCACCTACCACAATGGCTCTTCCGTTGGAGAAGTGTTTTAGTCTGGCGGCAGTACAGATGGCTGCGGAGAAGGTTGCTTTTCCGGTGATAATGAAGATATGTCCTGTGATTATTTCAGGAATCTGACGAGAGAGGCTTGCCATTGAGATATAATCACCTCCTCCGTTGAATCGGAGATCTACAATGATATTATTCGTGTTATATTGTGCAACGTGAGATTTTATCTGAGATGCTAATCCCTTTATAGATGTGCAGAGATTGATCTGTAGATAGAGGGAGTGTAGGGAGTCGATGTGATGCAATTGGTAGTCGTCAGGGAGAGACAAGTAGAGTGGTATTTGGGTTGGGGGGAGTGTGTGCACCCATTCAACGGAATCGATCTGTTGAACCTGTTTGGGCGATAAGTTTCTTGATGAAGAGTATTCGTTCGAAGAGGTTCGTTCTTTCTCCGGATAAAGCCAGACTGAGAGTTCTTCATTTTCCTCTGAAAATGTAAATTTAAGAGAATCGGACGTTGAGGTGATACCAGCGGCTTCGAAATAGTCGGGGCTGGAAAGGAAATAGGGAGCGATGTTTTCAATCCAGGCGTTGTTGCCCGATTTGTAGTATTGGAGGGTTGTTATTAACTCGTCGATTGATCTGTCTCCAATAGCAGAGACTCTTTTCCCCAATAGATTGCTGTATTCTTTTCTTGCTTGGATGACGTATAATCCGTCAGAAAACTGGTAGAGACGAAGGGGAACTTGTCGAAAATTGCCGAAATAGACCGTTGTATGGGCATCGTTTGCCATACG
>JBKEBB010000252.1:0-2860 GCA_047972845.1 Bacteroidales bacterium | reverse complement strand
CCCAACGTTATTGCCCCATGTACTGTTGCTAATGGCAGTGTTTGATAAGCATTAAGTACACACGGATCATGTGTAGATACTTTTTGAAGAAGGGAAGCCGTACGCATCTCTTCCCACATGCATAAATTATGATTGCTCGATGCTCCATCGGTACCAATAGACACATTGATTTCTTTAGAAAGATAATTTGTGATAGGTGCGATCCCGCTTGCAAGTTTCATATTACTGTGCGGATTATGAAGGATCGAAACGTTGTTTTGTTTCAACAGCTCAATATCCTTTTCATTCAGATAGATGCAATGGGCTGCTAATGTTCGATTGTCAAGCACTCCATGTTCGTACAGATATCGCGCGGGAGTAACATCATATCGTTGATGAATCTGATTTATTTCATCTTTAGTTTCAGCCAAGTGAATGTGAATAGGTAGGCTGTGTTTATTTGCCAATCGCGACACTGTCTGAAGAGTTTCCGGATTGCAGGTGTAGGGAGCATGAGGCCCAAGGCAGAGTGACAATCGTTGATTGTTATCATCCCAATCACCCCATGTTTTCTCAAACTCTTTCTCAAACGTTTTGTGTGACGAATCGAAAACAACGCCCGATAACATAGCTCTGACACCTTGTTTCTTTACCGCTCTGTGAATATCAGGAATAAAGAAGTACATATCAATGAATGAGGTGGTCCCTCCTAAAAGCATCTCCGCAATCCCCAACATACTTCCCCAATAGGCATCTTCTCCTGTCAACTTCGATTCAAAAGGCCAAATCTTCGTATTTAGCCACTCCATAAGCGACATGTCATCGGCATATCCCCTCATTAGAGTCATGGGCACATGTGTGTGGGTGTTGATCAGGCCCGGCATCACTATTTTATTGGTAGCATCTATTATTCTGACTTCATTATTCCTACTGTATGCCTCAATTTCGGATATGTCGGTTGTGATCAATACAATTATATTTCCTTCGATTATAAGATGACCTTTAAAATAGAGCGGTTCTCCCTCTTTTCTGTTCATTGGGAGAATAAATCCGTTTTGTATGATTATTTTCATTCGATTATTCCTTTTAAGTTTGGGAGCAAAGTCTTTGCGCGAAATGGACTTGGGCGTAATTAAACATTTTCGATACTTGTTTCCGTCTTCCTCCAACTATTTTATAAGCAAATGTACATGACTATTCTTAGATTTCCATATATAGGAAGAAAAAAGAACCTGTAATTCCATTAAGTTGATATGGGAATAAATTCGATATCCTTATTAGCCGAATCTCATCCAAGGTTCGCCAACAAATTATCTGCCTGCTTATATTTAAACTGATTTATAATAGGATTGCAGATGATAAATTTTCCTTTAATCCATTTTTGTGATTACTTTTGCGCAAACTTTTTGATAAATGAATATTCTGAAGAAGATTTCCAGGCTGCCCTTGTATATCCGAATACTTATTGGGATGATTTTAGGACCTATTTTAGGTTTTATTGCTTTGCACTATGGTTTTGGATCGTTGATAAATGATTGGGTTCGTCCTTGGGGAGACCTTTTTATCCGTTTACTTCAATTGATTGCCATCCCGTTGGTTTTCTTCTCGCTCATTAAAGGAGTTGGAGGGTTGAAGGAGATCAGTCGATTCTCTCGTCTGGGAGGAAAAACAATTCTGTTGTATATTTTGACCAGTACATTTGCAGTAATTCTTGGTATGGTGCTGACTCTAACCGTTGAGCCGGGAAAGTTATTCAATAGAGAGCGTGCTGCTGAGTTGAAGGAAACATACATGTCGAAAGTGGAAGATAAGCAAGCGGATGTAGAAAAAGCGGTAAATGTACGTCCCCTTGACTTCCTAAATGAAATAGTACCCAGCAATATCGTTAACTCGTTGGGTGATAATAAGCAGATGTTGCATATTATCTTCTTTGCTATCGTGTTTGGATTAGCAATGTTGTTGGTGGATAGCACCAAGACAGCTCCTTTGATGGAGGTGATTGATGGAGTTAACGAAGTGATGTTGAAGATTGTCGATTTTTTTGTGGCGTTAGCACCCTATGGGGTATTCGCACTAATGGCGGGTTTGATAATCGATTTCTCGGGAGATACGTCCGTTTTTGGTGCTTTAAGTGTATATGTAATCACATCGTTATCCGGGCAGTTTCTTATGATGCTGGTGTTTTATCCGATATTGGTCAGACTCTTTACCAATAAGGGAGTGAAACGGTTTATGAAGGCAATGTATCCGGTGCAGCTCTTTGCATTTACAACCAGTTCCAGTGCGGCAACATTGCCTTTGGCTTTGGAGACCGTAGAAAGAGACTTAAAGGTTCCTAATCAGATCACATCGTTTGTGTTACCGGTTGGATCGACTGTAAATATGAATGGAACCGCTCTTTATCAATCGGTGGCGGTAATTTTTATTGCTCAGGTTATTGGTATCGATCTATCGTTTATGCAACTATTGACCATCATCGCTGTGGCTGTTTTATCGTCAATAGGTACGCCCTCAATTCCCGGGGGTAGCTACGTGATATTGGCAATGGTTTTATCATCGGTAGGAATTCCGGCAGAGGGATTAGCTCTTATATTGGGAGTAGATCGTCCGCTAGACATGATGAGAACGGTCAATAATGTTACCGGAGATGCAGTAGTGGCAGCTATTGTGGATGATGGAACAGAATAGATCTGAGTGGACGTAATTGATTCTTCCATAGGGATTATGTCTCTTCGAAAAATTCCGATTAATCCCCTTGTATTTTTCTATTTCCTGGCAGTTCTAAAAAGAAATATAAATTTCAACTAAAAGGAATGATTCTTTTGAGTAAAAGGACAAAACGTATTTATAAAAAGGTATATACCTATTATATTATATCCCA
>JBKEBB010000246.1:0-2468 GCA_047972845.1 Bacteroidales bacterium | reverse complement strand
ATCTCAGGAGCGGGATTTCCTGTATATAAAGGAAAAGGAGCCCGTTTGCAACGCGCGTTGATCAACTTCTTCCTCGATAATGCCCGTGAGGCGGGATACCTCGAGATTCAACCCCCCTATGTGGTAAATGCCGCGTCAGGATACGGAACAGGTCAGTTGCCCGACAAAGAGGGACAGATGTATCATGCTCAACTGGACGACTTCTACCTCATTCCGACTGCAGAAGTTCCGGTGACCAATATATACAGAGACGTGATTTTGGAAGAGAAAGAGTTGCCGATTAAGAATACCGCCTATTCGGCCTGCTTCCGTCGTGAGGCAGGATCGTATGGTGCCGACGTGAGGGGATTGAACCGATTGCATCAGTTTGATAAAGTGGAGATCGTTCGCATAGAGCATCCTGATCGTTCCTATCAGTCGTTGACAGAGATGGTGGACTATGTGCAGACGTTGGTCGATAAACTGGAATTGCCATGGCGTATTCTTCGTTTGTGCGGTGGGGACATGAGTTTCACTTCAGCGTTGACATTCGACTTCGAAGTGTATTCGGCAGCACAAAAAAGATGGTTGGAGGTAAGTTCGGTATCGAACTTTGAGAGCTATCAAGCCAACCGATTGAAGTGTCGTTTCCGTGGAGCCGACAAAAAACCACAACTGTGTCATACACTCAACGGTAGCGCGTTGGCATTACCTCGCATTGTAGCCGCGTTGTTGGAAAACAACCAGACTCCCGAAGGCATCCGTATTCCCGCGGCGTTGGTGCCATACTGTGGATTTGACCGGATTGATTAATCCGTATTGATGAATATAGAGAGGGCGTTGGGAAATGTTTAACTCCCGACGCTCTTCCCCATAAACCGAAACTATTGAATAGTTTCGAAGAGTCTTAACCGAAATAATTAACCGTATGAGAAACACACTGCTTGTTCTGCTTTCGTGTGCGTCGTTGTTTGCATGCACACAACCTGTTAAGGTGTATGAGGCCGATCTTGTTCTTGATTCGAAGTCCACACTCGGAGAGGGTGCGCTGTGGAACGACCGAACAGATGAATTGATGTGGATCGATATTGAAGAGGGCCTTTTCCACCGATATAATCCGCTGACAGGAGTCAACACCACGCTTGAGATGGGTCAAAAGATAGGAACAGTCGTTCCTGACTCCGATAACCACTACATTGTGCCGTTAGTGGATGGTATTTATCGTCTCGCTATCGAAGATAGTTCCAAAACGTTGCTTGCTGCCAATCCTGAAAATAATACTACCGGTAATCGATTCAACGATGGCAAGTGCGATCCCGCGGGACGTCTGTGGGTGGGTACGGTAGGAGAACATGAATCGGGGGGACTCTATTGTCTGACTCAAGGAACAATTTCTCAGAAACTGGATAAGATAACCTGCTCAAATGGAATTGTGTGGACGGCAGATAAGAAGACCATGTATTATGCCGATTCGCCGACAAAAGAGGTGTGGGAGTTTGATTACGACAATCAGACAGGAGAGATCCGTTTTGTACGTGTGGCCATTTCAATTGAAGAAGGAGTGCCTGATGGTATGACTATCGACAGCGAAGGGAATTTGTGGGTAGCTCAATGGGGTGGTTACTGCGTCGGATGCTATGATCCCCGAACCGGAAAGATGATTGCCAAGGTGAATGTCCCTGCCAAGCAGGTCTCGTCGTGCGCGTTTGGAGGGAAGAACAGAGATATTCTTTACATCACGACAGCGAAGCGAGATATTACCGCGGAAGAAATTGAAAAATATCCCCATACGGGAAGTCTGTTTGCCGTGCAGACGACAGCGAAGGGGGTAGAAACAAATTTATTTGCCGATTAGTTCACGAAACATTTGAGTATTTGATTATCATTGGTTACTTTTACCGCAAATTTTTGTGATATCATAGTAGAACCGTGTTTAAACAATGAGCGAGAAAAGAAAGAAACTTAGCTTTAAATCAGCCCTGCTTTTTATTTGTATTGGAGGTCTTTTAGGAGTAGTTGTAATGATTGCCGGAGTGAAAGCCATCCATTACACCTCAGAAGATGAATTTTGTATGTCGTGTCATATACACCCGCATGCCGACGAGGCTTGGAAAAAATCATCTCACGTTAATAATCCAAGTGGTGTACGCGTGCATTGCGTTGATTGTCACCTCCCTCCTCCGGGATCACTCTATTATTTAACCGAAAAGGCCAAAACAGGTTTGAGGGATGTATGGAGTTACATGACCAAAGACAGTGCGGACATTGATTGGGAAAGCAAGCGTTTGCTTGAAAACGCGATGCATCATGTGTATAATGAGTCATGCTTGGAATGCCACGTGAACCTTTTCCCTCCGGGATTGAACGACGATGGTATTACCGCTCACCTCTATTATGAAGAGAACCACGAAAAACTCAATCTTCAGTGTATCAGTTGCCATATGGGTGTTGGTCACTATAATCCGAATTTGGTTCATTCGAAAATGTCC
>JBKEBB010000219.1:0-8281 GCA_047972845.1 Bacteroidales bacterium | reverse complement strand
ACTACTATCATCCAATTCTCCTTTTGTACTTCAAATCGGATTCACTCTTCATAAACACTCAAGGACAGATCTGAATAGATTGTACCAATTGAAAAACATCCTTTGAATTAAATGCATCCTTCCTTAAAAAAATGAATATACCTTTTATACAAAAGGAGCATACGTTTACACAAAAAGGAGCCGTCGTTTTACTCAAAACGTATGCTCCTTTTTGTGCATATAAATATTACCCTTGGGAAAGGAATTTATCTCCCATAGAGAAACTCAATCATCAGATTTATCCCATTGTTTTTGCAACACACAATCTACACTGAATTCAATCACCTAACCTCTACAACCTGCATCACGAAATAGATCTTATGGACTCAGTAATCGCACCAATATAAAATATCAATGGAAGATTTCACCCGTATATTATTTTTCCATAGGAAATTTGTTTTAATTGAAACAATACATTACTTTTGCAGTAAAATATTCAAGTAGGCAAATACCTACTTACATAATAATCAAAATGAGCACTTTCGTTGTTATAGATGTATGCACAAGATAAACATCTCAATGGACGAACGGAATAAAAGAGAATCAACAAATTGCAAATAATCAGACAAAACAGAAAAACTTATGGGAACGACTCATCTAACTAAAGCGGATTTTTTGGTAAAAGTTGCCAATTATGAAAACAATCCTACCGAATGGAAATTTTCAGGAGATAAGCCTTGTATAGTTGACTTCTACGCATCTTGGTGCGGACCATGCAAGATGATCGCCCCTATTTTAGAGGAGCTGGCAGATGAGTATGCCGGAAAGATCGATATCTACAAAGTTGATACGGAAGCCGAAGAAGAGCTGTCTGCCGTATTTGGAATCAGAAGCATCCCATCCCTTTTGTTCTGCCCAAAAGAAGGTGCTCCTCAAATGGCACAGGGAGCAATGAGCAAAGCCGACTTCAAAAAAGCGATCGAAAGCGTACTTCTAAACGAGAAGTAAGCAAACAAGAGAACCCTAAATATCCCTTCACATAAGGGTATAGATTTGGATGAAAAAATAATAAATCAACAAATGAAGAAATATTTGATTATCGGAGGTGTTGCCGGGGGAGCATCAACGGCAGCGCGCCTGAGAAGGATGGATGAAACCGCTGAAATTATTCTTTTCGAGAGAGGTCCCTACATATCGTACGCCAACTGCGGACTTCCTTACTACATAGGAAACGTGATCAAAGAGCGGGAGAAACTATTCGTTCAAACACCCGAATCGTTTGGCACACGCTTCAATATAGATGTTCGTGTAAATTCAAATGTTGAAAAGATTGATCCGGCAAATAAATCAGTAACCATTCGTCGAGTTCAATCCGGAGAAACATACACTGAAACATACGACAAACTGGTACTATCTCCAGGAGCGGAACCGGTAAGGCCACCACTCCCCGGAATTGATACCGAAGGAATCTTTACGCTACGCAATGTGGCAGATACGGATCGTATAAAGAAGCACGTTACGGAAAAAAAGATTCGCAAAGCAGTGGTAGTTGGAGCCGGATTCATCGGATTGGAAATGGCGGAAAACTTGGTTCATCTCGGAATAGAGACCACTGTAGTTGAAATGCTCAATCAGGTAATGCCTCCCGTTGACTTTGAGATCGCATCGTTTGTGCATGCCCATTTCAAGGACAAAGAGGTGGAACTGCTCCTCAACGAGGCGGTGGCCGGCTTTTCAAAAAAAGAAAATAGGATTGAAGTATCACTCCGCAGCGGGGGTTCGCTTGAAGCAGATGTGGTAATTCTATCCATTGGAGTGAGGCCCGACACCACATTGGCTCGTGAGGCCGGATTACAAATTGGAGAAACCGGAGGCATATATGTAAACGAACACCTACAAACCTCCGATGAAAATATTTATGCAGTTGGTGACGCTATCGAGTTTGTTTCTCCAATCAGTGGAAAACCCTCGTTATCTTTCTTGGCGGCACCTGCCAACAAGCAAGGACGTATCTGTGCCGACAACATCGTGTATGGCAATCGCATCAGGTACAAAGGGACCATCAATACCGCCATCGCCAAGGTGTTCGATCTTACCGTTGCTACGGCCGGATTATCATCTAAAATGCTGGACAGATTGGGCATCGACCACCAAACGGCGATTGTTCACTCAGGAAGTCATGCCGGATATTATCCCGGAGCAATTCCAATGACCATCAAAATAAACTTCTCACCAGTGGATGGACGCCTACTGGGCGCGCAAGCAGTGGGCTATAAAGGAGTAGATAAACGGGTGGACATCATGGCTGAGGTTATTCGTCATAAAGGGACAATATACGATCTTACCGAAGTGGAACATGCCTACGCCCCCCCGTTCTCTTCTGCTAAAGATCCTGTTAACATGGTTGGATTTGTGGCAGAGAATATTTTGATGGGAAGAATGAACCCCATTCAATGGAATCAGATCAACGAAATTAAAGAGAGTGTGACACTTTTGGATATTCGTACCAAACACGAGTTTGGAATGGGAAGTATCCCCGGAGCAGTAAACATTCCTCTCGATCAGCTTCGCGACGAACTCCACAGGATACCGAAAGACAAACCCGTGGTGCTGTTTTGTGCCGTTGGATTACGCGGACACGTTGGATCACGCATCTTGATGCAACTCGGATATCCGAATGTTAAGAATCTGGTTGGTGGATACAAAACGTACCAAGCGGCAACAGCTATGCAAAGCAATCCGCTTTCGCCCACAATTAAACAATTGGTAAAGGAAAAAACAACGTTTTCAATGGAGAAACTAAAGATAGACGCATGTGGACTTCAATGTCCGGGACCTGTTTTAAAACTAAAGACAGGAATAGATAAGTTGCAAGTCGGAGAGATGATGACAATCACAGCTACCGACTCCGGATTTGCCAGAGATGTGGAATCATGGGCAAGAGTTACAGGAAACAAAGTCATCTCACTTGAAAACAAACATGGAGTGATTACCGCTGTTATTGAAAAAGGCGAAGAGAAATGCTCAATTAGTCATACCCACGGGGCGGAAGGAAAAACTATTGTTGTATTCAGCGATGATCTGGACAAAGCGCTCGCCTCGTTCGTAATTGCAAATGGAGCGGCGGCTATGGGAAGAAAGGTGACTATGTTTTTTACCTTCTGGGGACTGAGTGTTATTAAAAATCCAAAAGCAAAGGGGGTAGAAAAGGACCTGATTGGCAAAATGTTTGGCATGATGTTGCCAAAAAGTTCAAAGGCTTTGGCCCTCTCAAAAATGAATATGGGGGGATTAGGACCGCGAATGATGAGATGGGTTATGAAACGCAATCGGATCGACTCACTTGAAACTCTCATTAAAGAGGCACGAAAAGCAGACATTGAAATGATTGCTTGCCAGATGTCGATGGATGTGATGGGAGTAAAAAAAGAGGAGCTTTATGATTTTGTAACCATCGGAGGTGTTGCCGCCTATCTTGAGAAAGCGGAAGAGTCTAGTGTAAACCTGTTCATATAGGAGTACATATTCTATTAACAAAAAAAGTAGCTATTGCGAGTATGAATCCTCGAATAATTACTTTTTTTGTTTATATCATAATTTCTATTTGCTTCCCGCGGTTTTGGATAGATACCAATTCTTCCCCGTAATGGTAATCCAGCCAAACAACAATCCAATCGATCCATATATCATCTCAACGGTAGCAGCTGTAGTAAAATCGGCTTGGGGCACATAAGTCATTATTCCAAAGTAGCAACCGGAAGCCACAAACATAGCCGGAATCAAATCAACCCAAGGAACCTTCTCAAGGTATAGAACAAGGAACACAATAATAAACACTGCTGTAGGAACTGCAAAAAAAACCAAGAGTAGAGAGACTCCCGGCCAAGAGCATAATGCCAATGGAGAAACTGACCCCGACCGCATAACCGATGAACGCTTTAATACCACCCTGCCACGTACAACCTGAGAAGAAATAGACAGCCCATGCCACAAAAGCAATATAAGTGAAACCACTTTCGGCACCAATGGGCATAAACCCTTTAATCAAGTTGTCGATACAAACAATAATAAACGCCAATAGACCGGTGTAAGCGGATACAACCGCAAAATGTAAGTTTTTCATGTACAAAAAGGTTAAGTTATTAAATATTAGGATTGCACTCAATCGGAATATTCTAAAAAAACGAAGGAGTGATATTCTCCCTCAAAACACATTGCTTTTACAAAGATGGATTATTTCTTCGGGATTATCAACAATATAGCAGGCTCCGGATTCAATTAATTCACTTTTAGGTCTGAATCCCCACGTTACCCCAACGGATGATGTTGAAGCACGTGATGCGGTCAACATATCAACACCGGAATCTCCTATATAAATGGTCTCCTCAGGAGAAATCCCAGTAGCTGATAAAATGTGGAGAACAATTGCGGGATCCGGTTTAATAGGAAAGTCCTCTCGTTGCCCCAATACTGTGTGAAAGGAGATGGAGGAGAAATAGTGATCAATCAACTTGCACGTGGCGAATTGGTATTTATTGGAAGCAACGGCCAAAACAACGGACTGACTGTCGAGCCATTCAAGAAGAGCCGGAATACCGGGATAAGGAGCGGAATAGATGGTGTTGTGGCTGTCGTAATACTTTACGAAATGGGACTTAACTTGCAGGATATTGGATTCGGTTTTTTGGCCCTCTGGAAGAGTCAGCTCAATCAGTTTATTAACTCCATTGCCCACGAAACCGGGATACAGTTCAATATCATGAGTGGGAAACCCACATTGGTCAAGGGCATAATTAACACTCTCGCCCAAATCCCTGATGGTATTTAATAGTGTGCCGTCCAAGTCAAAAATGGCCAGTCGTATCATGTTTTAAATGTTTTATTTGCGATTTCATGAAGCGATCTTCGTCTGCTCTCCTTGGCCAAAGCTGCTGTTTGAAGAATGACAGAGGTAATTATCAGTCCTAATCCTCCGTAAAAAGCTACATTGAGTTCATTGGCCTCCTTAAACAGAATCATCGCGATAATAATACTATAAACTGGCTCAAGGTTATAGCTTAGATTGACAGTAAAAGCGGAGATATGTTTCAATGCTTGTATTTGGAGAATATTCATAAGAATAGTACAGAAAAGCACAAAGACAATCAAATATAGAAAATCCGTCAGATTAGGAATCAGTGTCGGGGAAGGAAACAAAAACAGATAGATCGGCATACATAAAGAGAAGACAGACCATCCCCCACTAAGGGTATAGAACAACACTTGACTGGTTGGATACTGCCGACTGACACGTTTATTCAAGATCGTATAAACAGAGCAAAAAGCCGAGGATATAACCCCCAAACCAATACCCAAACGGTATCGACTATCGAACTGAAAGATCAGAAGAATACCTACCACCGCGATGAAACTATATAAAATCTCTTTTGCAGAAAAGCGTCGTCTATCAAACAAGGGTTCGAACAGAGCGGTAAAGAACCCGGTAAGGGAAAAACAGATTACTCCAATTGAAACATTGGAGGCCTTAATACTTCCATAGAAAAAGAGCCAGTGCATGGCAAGCACAAAACCGACTAAGGCTATATTTAATACATCTTTGATCGGTAATCGAAGCGACCTTTTCGACATCTTAAGAATAAAATAGAAGAGAAGCGAGGCCAGAAACATTCTATGCCAAACCAATACCCCTTCATTTAAGGTGATTAATTTACCGAAGATACCGGTAAAGCCAGCGAGAATAATCGAAATATGGAGCTTGATAAATGCCGTTCTCATGTAATTGGAATGATTAGAGGTCGCAAAGGTAATCGAAACGAAGACAAAAATCTATTTCCTCTCGGATCATCCTTCGATTTGACTCTGTTTTATCCAAATTTGTAGAGAGATGGAGAAGAAAATCTGAAAATTGTGAGCTATATTTGCATAAGATGAAACGTTGAATCAGATTAAACGATTCAACTGACCGATGATGTTGATTCTTGAATTCTCGTGCAAGAGACATCCTACCTTAATAAAATGAATTATTGTATGAAAAAACAATCCTTCTCTCAAATATGAATGAACTACTCTATCAGATAGCCTTAACGCAGGTAAAAGGGGTAGGTGCGATAATGGCACGTCACTTGATTTCCCATTTAGGCTCAGCATCAGCGATATTCAATGAATCAAAAAAGAATCTATTACGAATAGATGGAGTAGGACCTGCTTTAGTAAACGAAATCGGATCGAAAGAGGCATTTCGCAAAGCGGAAACAGAGATACTATTCATCGAGAAGAACAAGATACAAACCTTTTTTATCACTGATTCCAATTATCCTGTACGACTCAGAGAGTGTAGCGATGCTCCTGTAGTGATGTATATGAAAGGAAACATACTCTCTGAAAAAAGAAAGGTAATCAGTATTGTAGGTACTCGCAGTATTACTCATTACGGAAGAGAGATGGCGGAGAAATTGGTATTCCAATTGTCCGAACGTTTAGAGGATGTACTAATAGTAAGTGGATTGGCCTTTGGAGTTGATATTGTTGCACATCGCTCCGCATTGGCAAACGGACTACCAACGATTGGCGTATTGGCCCATGGATTGGACAGAATATATCCTTCAGAACATAGAAAAACAGCCATTGAAATGCTTACTAATGGGGGATTACTAACAGAGTTCCCGAGCGAAACACGCCCAGACAGACAAAACTTTGTAATGCGTAACCGAATAGTGGCGGGACTGGCAGATGTAACCGTTGTTGTTGAATCAGCAGAAAAAGGGGGATCGCTTATTACGGCTGAAATTGCTAACTCATACAACAGAGAGGTATGCGCGATACCTGGAAGAGTAGGTGACACTTATTCCAGTGGCTGCAATAGATTGATACAAAAAAACAAAGCGGCCATGATATATGGAGCGGAAGATTTGATCGAGTTAATGAACTGGGATCTACCCAATAAAACAAAAGGAAACGAACCCGTGCAAAGGAGATTGTTTGTAGAACTGACGAGTGATGAAGAAAAAGTGATGAATACTCTCAGAGAACACGATTCGCTCCAAATAGACGAGATAGCCTTCCGCACCGGATTTGCAGTCTATATCCTTTCGCCCATTTTACTCGATTTGGAGTTTAAGGGAGTTGTTAAAGTTATGCCGGGAGGAAATTATAGGGCGTTAGACCGATAAACGAATATCACAACAGGGAGACCATTTCACAATGATCGACCGGTTCGTGTAGAAATTGAGAGGCGGACGCAATAAACCGCTCAGGGGAATCAGTTGTTTGAAAACGGGTAATACCTCCTTTAGAACAACGTCTCTCCATTTCGGGATGACGCTGAAGATAATTTGATAAAGATTGGGCGATATGCGGACCTTGAGAGAAAATGGTTACATGGGGAGGCGTGTATTTTCTAATCTTCTCCATAAGCATTGGATAGTGGGTACAACCTAACACAATACAATCGATCTGATCATCCTTTGAGAGTAATGCCTCAATCTCCTTTTGTACAAAATAGTCAGCACCCTCAGAGAGATACTCATTGTTCTCAACGAGTGGAACCCACATTGGACAGGCATGACTCTCGATATGAATATGTGGGTGAAAACGCCCAATCTCGATCCCATAGGAGTTTGAAGCTACGGTTCCCGCAGTGCCTAAGATTCCAATGTGTTTGGAGGTGGTTAAGTCATCAATCGCCTCAACGGTAGGCCGAATAACACCTAACACCCTTTTTGTCGCGTCGATACGTGGAAGATCAAGTTGTTGGATAGTTCGAAGAGCCTTTGCTGAAGCTGTATTGCAAGCGAGAATGACCAATGGACAACCTTGATTGAAGAGTGACTGAACAGCTTGGAGAGTGAATTGATAAACGATTTCAAAGGAACGACTCCCATAGGGAGCACGGGCATTATCCCCCAGATAGAGATAATCATACTGAGGCATCAACCTGCGAATTTCTCTAAAAACAGTAAGTCCGCCAAGTCCCGAATCAAAAATACCTATCATTGCTATTGAATTATCGGATTAACATCCCCTTATAAATCGATTCAAGATGGTTAAGTGCAAGAGCTGAAAACAGCTGATAAAAGAAACGAGTGAGCAAGAATTAACCTACTCACTCGTTTTATTTCTAGAAAAAGAATTAGTTTATTCCCAATTTCTTTTTTACCATAGACATCACATCTATACTTTTAGATGAGATATATAAGAAAGCTGGATTTGAAGCATCGTAGATATAAATGAGTCCATTTTCCTCACCTACTTCTTGAATCGCTTTTCTCATTTTCTCGGCAATTGGAGCTTGTAATTCTTGAGA
>JBKEBB010000204.1:0-1906 GCA_047972845.1 Bacteroidales bacterium | reverse complement strand
GAAATGTGCAATCGTTTAATCGTTTAATCGTTTAGAAAATGTGAGTGGTAAGTAGTGAATGGTTGAAGAATGTGTAATCGTGTAATCATGTAATCGGTAAATCGTTGATTTGAGAATAGTTTTTTGATATTTGGTTTTTGGGCGTAATCTGTTCGACACATTCCTGGGGGCAAATATGCGCCCCTACACAATTTCCCGATTCCCCGATTCCGCATTTCACGTCTCAACAAATCAACAAATCAACAATTTTCTAAACGATTCATCGATTAAACGATTCCACATTCCTTTCGACTCACTACTTTCGACTCACATTTTCAAACCGTTCACTACTTTTTCCTGATTCTTCATTGAAGAAACAAAAATATATGATATGAAAAATATGGGTAAATTTGTGGCGATTATTGGACTCGCGTTTGTGGGATTGGGGATCTCATGTAATAGCCACTCTTCTGCGGAAAAGATACGGCCGAAGGAGAATATTGAGAATGTGGCAGAGAATGTGGTTGAGATAAAAATTGAGGATCCTCTAATTGGTAGTAGATCGGCACTATACAGCATTGATAAATATCTTATCATTTTAGATTTTGAATCCAATGGAGAGATGATTCATCTGTTTGATTTGGATCATTTCAAGCATGTTGCCAGCACGGCCCCTAAGGGACAAGGTCCGGGTGAATTCGCGAATATTGGTCAAATAGGATTGGATGAGACGAATCGAAGAATATTTGTTACCGATCATGGGAAACAGCGTATATTCAACTATGATTTAGATAGCATTCTTAGCAACAACCCTTTGTATGTGCCTCAGGTAAAAATGGTGATGAATGAACGGAAGTTTCCCAGCAGGTATTACTATGTGTCGGATACGGTGTGCTATGGACTTGTTGTTGAGCCTATGCGGATCTACGGATTTATACAATCTACCGGAAAGTGGAATATGGTGACCGGAGAAGTAGAAATTATGGGATACACCCATCCTGATATAGCGAAAAAGAGGGTATCTTTGGCACTTTCGATGGAAAACAAAAGATATGTGGAGTGTCATTCGTACTATGATCTGATGTCTATTTGCAACCTGGAGGGAGAGTTGATCTGCAATATATATGGTTCAAATAAGAAGGTTCAAAGTGCCACTGGAGTAGGCTATTACAGTGATGTGCTATTTTGTGGCGACTATATTGTGGCAAAATATCTAGGAGAGAAAGCGTTTGACGTTAAGGATAGTGGAGAGATTAAAGGAAATCTTTCGACCCGTGTTCTTGTATTCGACGTGGAAGGCAACTATATCAAATCATTGGAGATAGGACACGAGATAATTGATATCTGCTACGATCGAACGCATAATAGATTGATTATGGGTTTCGATGATGAGATGCAGTTTGCCTATTTGGATTTGGATGGGGTGATTTGATTTTTTGGTGTGATGGGAGATAATTGTGGAATCGGTGAATCGTTTAGGAGATTGTTGAGTCGTTAAGGCGTTGAGACGTGTAATCGTGTAATCGTTTAGGGGATTGTTGAGTCGTTAAGGCGTTGATTTGTTGAGTCGTGAATTGTGGAATCGTTTAATCGGGAAATTGGTAGGGGCGCATATTTGCGCCCGGGAATGTGTCGAACTGATTACGCCCAAAAACCAAGTATAAAAAAACTATTCTCAACTCAACGATTACACATTCTTCAACCATTCACTACTTACCACTCACATTTTCTAAACGATTAAACGATTAAACGATTGCACATTTCCCCCGATCATGAATTGTAATTGTGTCGCGTAACAAGTGGTTTATATAGAATGAGAGAATTGATTTTTCGTCATATCCCCACGGGGGTGTTTGCCCTTCTTATGAAGGGAGTGCTTGCATCAGAGTTTGAGGTATCGGATGATTCGGCACGGATGACTGTGGTG
>JBKEBB010000213.1:0-2979 GCA_047972845.1 Bacteroidales bacterium | reverse complement strand
CAAATTTTAGTTCGGCAACGATTGAAAACGGTTCGCCCAACAACCTCTCCGTACGATCGAAAAATTCGGTTACTTCACCCTCGGAATAGGTATTTGAGAGCGAAAGCATGGGATAGGTATGGATAATTGGTGGAAACGAATTGGATAAATCGCTCCCAACCCGCTGTGAGGGCGAGTTGGGATCAAAATATTCAGGATTAGCTTGCTCGAGATCAACTAATTCACGCAACAATTGATCAAATTCCCGGTCAGAAAGAACGGGATTATTTTCAACATAGTAGAGATAATTGTGTCGATGAAGCTCTTCCCTGAGAGAATCTATTTTTTGTTTTATTGCGGTCATTTTACCACTTTACGAAACTTGCTTTATTGAGGTAATTGTAGTCGTGCTTAACAGCCTCCAGTGGAGACATGGAGTAGCTTTCCTGTTCAACGTAGTAGTCTTCCAAGCCTGCACGATTGGCCAATGCGAAGATGGGGGCGAAGTCGAGGCGTCCTGTACCGAGTTCCGTACTTTCATCTTTTGTCGGATGAGGGTCTTTCACATGCCAGTTTGAGAATCGTCCCGGATATTTTTTGATGTAATCGGTACATGAACCTCCACCTAAGAATACTTGACACGTATCCATCTGAAATGTTACCAGCGTCGGATCTGTACGTTGCAGAAGCACATCGTATGGTATTTCCCCATTGATAGGTTTAAACTCTGTTACGTGGTTGTGAAACGCGAATTTAAGACCGGAAGCTTTAGCCATCTCCCCTACCTTATTAAACATATCGGCGAGCATCTTAACCTCATCGATTGTTTTACATTCGGGATATCCAGCTTGAACGACCCATTTGCAGCCGGCTTCAACAGTATCGGGCATACATTTTTTCCAAAAATCCCATCCTTTGTCGTCAGCGGTTCGTAACAGTCCGGTTCCGGTGTGCGAACCTGTAAGCATCACACCTAAGTCGCCCATGTATTTTTTTATGTCAGAAGGCGTCTTTCCATAAAATTGACCATTCCGATATCCGGCAGCTTCAAAACGTTTGTATCCGATTTTGACCAGCGCTTTCATCGTTCCATCAAAATCGTTTTTAATATCGTCACGAACGCTGTAGAGCTGAAGTCCGATTTTTTTCTCTGATACATGTGTGTTGGCCAACAGTGAATCAGGCACTGCAGTGGCGGCAAGCATGGCTGCGCTTAGGCGAAGAAAGTCTCTGCGAGTAGTCATAGTATTGCTTTTAGTGATAAGTTATTGATAGATCAGCAAAAATACGATTATTTATTGATTATAGTTCTTGCACTACCAATTTTTCAATCTAAATCCTAGGTTTTACAAATGTAAATTAAAAGTTATGGGCGATACTCTTGAATGAGTTCAAAAGCAGCCAGCATCAATTCGGTTAAGATGTTTTGAAATAGAAAATATGTCGTAAGTTAGCCACTGTCCTATCTGATTTTGAGGTTGTACAAAGCTATATTGGGATTGATTGAATGCTCTTGGATAAAAGGAGCATACCTTTACTCAAAAAGGTATATACGTTTTTGAGTAAAGGAGTAAACGTATTTATTCAAAGGTATATTCCTTTTGTGGTAATGGAGCATTGAAAAGAATTATAACGCGTATATGGTACATAATACACTACCATTCAAATATATATAAGGTTGATATCGGAGGGTATCCACTCTCCTATTTATCTGATCATTCGAGTCATTTAATCACTTGTGAGTTGGTTATTCTGAGATGTAATGGTATAAGAGCGTAAACAGCTAACAGATATGGGTATTGCTTTGTGGTAACGCTCATGATTGTACAATTCACCATATCTAAAATAGTATGATAAGTTAGGTTTCAGCTAATGTTTATTTTAATCACATGTTAGGTACAAATTGTTCCCCCAATAATTACTGAGTAATCGATAGGAAGCAGTATGTAAAACATGTTTGATATCCAGTAATTAGATAAAATAGTTGCATTATATGGATATATTGAAGAGTCTACTATCCCACTTTTCTTCCAATTATAATCACAGAATCTTCATTATATAAGGTAGTTACGAACATATAGAGTTCACCACCCTCTTTAATGTTGCTTCTCTTTCTAAATTCCTCTACAGTAAAGATGGAGTTACGGACAGCAATATTTGCCTGAGGGTATTTTTTCTTTATATTCTTCAGTGTAGATTTATCCAATGGCATTATTTCAACAATCCTAAAGCCCCTTGCATGAAATGGTACATTTGTATCAATATTTACAGATGTATAAAGATGACTATTTGAGTGTAGTTTTAATAGTCCAAACCTATTCGCGAAGGCCTTATATCCTCCAGCCATCATTATTGAAGCATTTGGTTCATAGATATATTCGCCTACGGTACTTGTAAAATCTACTTTCGTTACTTTTTCTTCTGATTGTACAAATGTAAAACTACTATTGTTATCTTTGGATAGATTGTTACAGATGATTATTGGCTCCTGAGAATCTCCTATTTCTGACAAAATAAATAGGATCTCCTTACATTCATTTCTCACGGAGTTAATATGTACCTCAATTGTTTCGGGTAATAGTGCCAATGAGGCGGTAATGTCAATCATAGGAGATACTTTTATTATCACCCTACTCGATTTCTTCAATAGACGATCTTTTAAATTGAGTATATTTGGTTCGCACTGATCGATGGCAAACAGGCGGCTGTTGTTTTCTCCCCTTCTGGCCGGATCAATATAAAAACAATCCACAGCAGGAAGAGCATCGATCATATCCATACAATTGCCATGTATCACCTCAATGTTGTCTCTTTGAAGTACGGAGAAGTTATTTTGTGCTGCCTCGCAATACCGTTTGTTTTGTTCTACATAGATCACTTTATCGGCTATCAGGGAGAAATAGTACGAATCAACTCCCAATCCGCCTGTCAGATCGCATAGGCTATTGCCGTTGATCAGTTGTTGTTTGTATTTGGAGGTAATCTCAGAAGAACAGTGTT
>JBKEBB010000165.1:0-14853 GCA_047972845.1 Bacteroidales bacterium | reverse complement strand
ATGATCCGGGTCATCTCATCCCCGTCGAGTTCTACAACAGGATATGAGACTTTAATTTTTTTCATATGATATATCTATTGAAAGGTGAAAGTCCGAGATTATTTTCAATCTCAGACTTTCTTGTTGTGAAGGTAATTATCTTTTGTTCAAAGGGGTAAACATCTGTTTCTGTCCAACGTTTTTATAAGCCGGGCGGATAATCCGTTTACTTGCGAAGTTTAGTTCTTCAATGCGGTGAGCTGTCCATCCCGTAATACGCGACATAGCAAATAGCGGAGTATATACTTCGGAGGGCAATCCCATCGCGTCGTAAACAAATGCCGAATAAAAATCGACATTGGCGCATACTTGCTTTTTAATGTCTGTTCCCTTGAAGGTCATAAAGGCATTCACCGCACGTTCCTCCAATAGAGAGAGGAACTCAAACTCTTTTTGCATCGATTTTTCTTCCGCGAGTTGACGGGCCATCTCTTTTAACAAGATCGCACGCGGATCGGATATGGTATAAACCGCGTGACCAATACCATAGATCAATCCGCTACGGTCGTACGCATCCTTATTGAGCATCTTTTTCAGGTAGGTGTCGATCTCTTTCACATCTTTCCAGTTCTTGATTGCCTCTTTCAGATGGTCGAACATCTCTTTCACCTCAATATTGGCACCTCCGTGAAGAGGTCCTTTCAGTGAACCGATACCTGCTGCAATCGAGGAGTATGTGTCCGTTTGCGAAGAGCTGGTCAGACGAACGGTGAATGTTGAGTTGTTACCTCCTCCGTGTTCTGCATGCAAGATTAGACAGAGATCGAGCAGTTTAATATCCAATTCCGTGTAACGGCGTGGGCCTTTAATCATATAGAGGAAGTTCTCAGCGAGCGATACCCCCTCCAACGGATGGCGTATGTGTAAAGAACGTCCTTGTTGACTGTGGCGCAAGATGTTGTATGCATAGGCAATGATGGTCGGGAATTTTGCAATCAAGTCAACCGACTGGCGAACCAGATTTTCACGAGTGATATCTTCCGCGTTCGGGTCAAATGTGTACATCTCTAAGACGCTTCGAGCCAAAATATTCATGATATTTTGTCCTTCCAGCTCAATGATGTTCAGTTTCATCTTGGCATCCAATGCCATCAATTCATTCAATATTTCGGTAAAGGTAAACAACTCTTCTTTGTCGGGAAGATATCCGGAAAGTAAAAGAAAGGCTGTCTCTTCAAAACCCAAACGATTTTCTTGCTCCAGGCCGTGAACCAGATCATCAATATTGATCCCACGGTAGTACAATTCGCCGGGAATTGGTTTCAGTCCTCCCTCGGGTAATCGCTCGTAACCTACTACATCTCCCACATTGGTGAGACCTACCAACACTCCGGTATTGTCTTCATTACGAAGACCACGCTTCACATTGTACTTCGTAAATAGCTCCTTGTCTATTCGACTGGTTGTTTTTACCGTTTCTGATAGTTTGTAGATAAGGTAATCTTTCTGAGTTGCCATGTGTGTATTGTTTAAATGGTTTTTACTTCATTGCGTTAAGTGCACTTCCGGCCTTAAACCAGCCGATCTGCTGTTCGTTGTAGGTGTGAACTGCTTCAAACCGGTCAACTGTTCCGTCGCTGTGCTCGAGAACAACGATCAAATTCTTGCCCGGTGCGAATGTGGTCAATCCGATGATGCTTATTTTGTCCTCTTCACGTACTTTGTCGTAGTCACTTTTATTGGCAAAGGTGAGGGCGAGCATTCCTTGTTTCTTGAGGTTTGTCTCATGAATACGCGCGAATGATTTCACCAATATAGCCTTTACATTCAGGAAACGGGGTTCCATAGCCGCGTGTTCGCGTGACGAACCTTCTCCGTAGTTCTCTTCCGCCACCACTACCGATCCGATTCCTCTTGCTTTTAATTTGCGTGCCAACGCGGGAACGGCTATATACTCTCCGGTGGATGGGTCAAGCACCGAGTTGGTCATGTCGTTAAAGGCATTTACAGCACCGATCAGCATATTGTCGGAGATGTTGTCGAGATGTCCGCGGAAGCGGAGCCATGGACCTGCCATCGAGATATGGTCGGTGGTACATTTTACTTTCGCCTTGATAAGAAGAGGCTGGCTATCCAGATCCATTCAATCCCATGCGGGAAAGGGTTGCAGTACTTGCAATCTGTTGGATTCAGGAACAATTTTTACCTCAATGCCGCTTCCATCGGCCACGGGAGCAATATATCCGGCATCTTCCACCGCGAATCCTTTGACAGGAAGTTCGTACCCTTTAGGTTCCTTTAGCTTCACCTGCTCACCCGATTTATTCACCAATGAATCTTTCAAGGGGTTGAAACGGAGGTTGCCGGCTATAGTGAGAGCCGCGACAATCTCAGGGGAGGCAACGAATGCATGGGTGTTGGGGTTGCCATCGTTTCGTTTGGCAAAGTTGCGGTTGAAGGAGGTGATGATGGAGTTGGGACGGGTAGGATCGTCGATTTCACGTTTCCACTGTCCGATACATGGTCCACAAGCGTTTGCCATGATAACAGCTCCGGCATGTTCGAACTCCTCTATCAACCCATCTCGTTCGGCGGTGTAGCGCACCATCTCCGAGCCCGGATTGATGATGAAACGAGACTCAACTTGCAAACCGCTCTTGCGTGCCTCTGCCACAATCGAGGCGGCACGGGTAAGGTCTTCATATGAGGAGTTGGTACACGAACCGATCAGTCCCACTTCCAACTTCTCAGGATAACCCTTCTCTTCCACAACCTTCGCAAATTCTGTGAGTGGCCATGCCAAATCAGGGGTGAAAGGACCGTTGATGTAGGGCTCCAATTCGCTGAGATTGATCTCAATCAAACGATCATAGTACTTTTCCGGATTGTCCAATACCTCTGGGTCGGGTTGTAAATCGCCGATGATACCACTTGCCAAATCGGCAATCTCATCCCTGCCGGTAGCCCGTAAGTAATCGGCCGATTTAGTATCAAATGGGAATATCGATGTGGTGGCACCTACTTCGGCACCCATATTACAGATGGTACCTTTTCCGGTGGCGGAGATGGTGGATGCACCTTCTCCAAAATATTCGATAATGGCATTGGTGCCTCCTTTAACTGTGAGAATACCTGCCAATTTGAGAATAACATCTTTAGGTGAGGTCCATCCGGACATGCGTCCGGTGAGTTTCACGCCTATCAGTTTGGGCATTTTAAGTTCCCAAGGCATTCCTGCCATTACATCCACCGCATCGGCTCCTCCTACTCCGATCGCAATCATTCCCAAGCCTCCGGCGTTGGGAGTATGAGAGTCCGTACCTATCATCATGCCACCCGGAAACGCGTAGTTCTCGAGTACTACTTGATGAATGATTCCCGCGCCCGGTTTCCAGAATCCGATTCCAAACTTGTTGGAAACATCGGACAGAAAGTCGTACACCTCACGATTAGTGACTGTGGCGGTAGAAAGATCCGAATCGGCCGATACATGCGCCTGAATGAGATGATCGCAATGCACTGTTGACGGAACAGCTACACGCTGACGACCTGAATTCATCAGCTGCAAAAGTGCCATCTGAGCGGTTGCATCTTGCATAGCTACCCGATCAGGAGAGAAGTTTACATAATCAGTTGCCCTGACGTAGTTTTTTAGTAATTCATCGGGTGCTAAATGGGCGTAAAGTATCTTTTCAGTGAGTGTTAACGGACGATCAAGTGAGGATCGTATCTTACCGATTTTAGAAGGAAGGTCACTGTACACCTTCCGTATTATTTCTACATCAAAAATCATAATTTAGTTTGTTATTCTGTTTGTTCCTGTTCGTTTACTCCCTCACATCTTATATATTCATCACTACAAAGTGTAGGCAAACGACTTCAAATATAAATAATCTATCGCCAGAAATCTATATTTAGTGATGATTTTTTCTCGTTAGAGTCCAATATGATAACTCTGGGTTGTTTTTCGAGGTAGGAGCGATCGAATTTAGGACCTTCTGTTGATCTGTATCGATGTGATTGCCTACGTAGTTCTAACCTGTAAACAAACCTATTTGTTTGTTTGAAATGGTTAAAAATATAAAACATCGAAATGAAGATTTCTACAATGTTATTTCCGCTTCCAAAAAGGTATATACCTTTGGTTAAAAAGGAGCGCTCCTATTTGATAAAACGTTCCGTCCTTTTAGAAAAAAGGAGCATTCCTTTTTTCTAAACAATTGCACGCTTATGCTTGATATCGTTTATGATGTCCGCATCTTTTAGTATCTTTGGCACTTTAAATCGTTAATGAATCAGGAGATGACACATCAATTGAATATCTATAATTCGCTGACACGAAAGAAAGAGTTGTTCGAACCCCTCCATGCCCCCTTTGTGGGAATGTATGTGTGTGGTCCGACAGTATATGGTGACGCGCATTTGGGTCATGCCCGTCCGGCTATCACCTTCGATCTGCTATTTCGATACCTCCAACATTTGGGGTATAAAGTTCGTTACGTAAGAAACATTACGGACGTAGGCCACTTGGAGAATGATGCCGACGAAGGAGAAGATAAAATTGCTAAAAAAGCCCGTTTAGAGCAGGTTGAGCCGATGGAGGTGGTTCAGTTTTACCTGAATCGTTACCACAAGGCCATGGAGATGCTGAATGTGCTTCCTCCCAGTATTGAGCCACACGCGTCGGGACATATTATCGAACAGATCGAATACGTGAAACAGATTTTGGATGCCGGTTTCGGGTACGAAAGTGAAGGATCGGTCTATTTCGATGTGGAGAAATACAACAAGAGTCACAACTACGGAAAACTCTCCGGTAGAAATATTGAAGAACTTCTCAGTACCACCCGTACACTCGATGGACAGTCAGAGAAGCGTAATAGCGCTGACTTCGCGTTGTGGAAGAAAGCTTCGCCCGAACACATCATGCGTTGGCCATCGCCATGGAGCGAAGGATTTCCGGGATGGCACCTCGAGTGTTCAGCCATGGGAACCAAATACCTGGGAGAAACGTTTGATATTCATGGGGGCGGAATGGATTTGCTCTTCCCTCACCACGAATGTGAAATAGCTCCAGGGGTAGCTGCTCACGGTCATGAGTGCGTTCGTTATTGGATGCACAACAATATGATCACCATCAACGGACAGAAGATGGGTAAATCGTTGGGCAACTTTATCACGCTGGAGGAGTTTTTCACCGGATCGCACAAATCGCTTGAACAGCCTTTCTCGGCTATGACCATTCGATTCTTTATTCTTCAAGCCCACTATCGGAGCACAGTGGATTTTTCCAACGACGCGCTGGTGGCTTCTGAAAAAGGATTGACCCGTCTGCTCGAGGCGTATGGCAATATGGAGAAGATCAAACCGGGAGCTTCTACCACAAGTGAGGGTGAGGTGTCGGGTTTGCGTGCGAAATGCTACGAAGCGATGAACGACGATCTGAACACTCCGATTGTATTGTCTCATCTGTTTGAAGCGGTACGCATCATCAACTCGGCCATTGCAGGACATTTAATCCTGTCGGAAGATGAGGTGGCTGAATTGCGCTCGTTGTTTGATCTGTTTCTGTTCGATCTGCTGGGTGTGCGTAATGAATCGCAATCGAACGAATCAAACAGTGAATTGCTGGGACAAACCATCGAATTGCTTTTAGAGCTGCGTAAAACAGCCAAGACGAAAAAAGAATGGGCTACCGCCGACATGATTCGCAACCGTCTTATTGAAATGGGGGTTGAGATTAAAGACACCAAAGAGGGTGTCGAATGGAAAGTTATAGGTTAATGTAATGACTACACCGTGAAGCGCTGTTGTGTCATTACAACAGCGTTTTTCTTTATATAAGCACTACTTAATTTTCAACAATAACAACCAAGGTCATTCATATGGAAGAATTCACACTTACCACACCGAGTTTGCTTTTTTCGGCAATCTCGTTGATTATGCTCGCTTTTACCAATCGTTTTATGGCCTATGCACAGTTGATCCGCAGCCTAAAGGCCGAGTTTGATGTGTCGCGAAGTCCACTTGCCGCGGCTCAGATTGAGAATCTTCGTACCCGGTTGCATCTGACTAAATGGATGCAGATATTGGGGACATCCAGTCTGTTGGTGTGTGTGTTGTCGGTGTTCTTGACCTACATTCAGTGGGAAGTAGTGGCGGCCTATGCCTTTGGTATCGCGTTGCTTCTGCTCTCCATCTCTCTCTATCTCTCTGTTCGAGAAATATTGATCTCTACCAAGGCTCGTGAGTTGCGTCTGGACGGGATGGAAGAGAAGTAGTTGAACAGCGGAAGTGGGTATCGTTCGGATTGTCCACTCGCTTCATTTCATCCTTAAAGGATATGTATCGTCATCCCTCTTTTTAATTTTGAGGTTTCACCCTTAAGAGTGATTCAACCCAAGAGAGTGGTTCACTCTTTCATTCGAGATACATCTGTTGAGTGATGGGATGGATTCTCGAGTGAATGGCTTGTTTTATATACGGAAGCTATAGTGGGTTGTTTTGGAACTTCAGAAATAGTAGTGTAAATTTGTATCAAATACCGAATGCGTGCGCGATTGATTTGCACTTTCGCATTCATCATATTAAGAGAAGCCTGATTATGGAATTGGAACATATTGAGAACGACGACCACTATATTGGATTATCCGTGAATAAAGGAATAGAACAACCCCCAACTGTCAATCCCTACATGGACCGAAAGCGCAGAACTCGAAAACAGTTTAGCGCACAGGAGTATGCGGATGGTATTATGTCAGGTAATCGGACTATGCTTGGGCAGGCGGTAACTTTAATTGAAAGTGCATTGCCTGAGCACCATGAGTTGGCGCAACGAGTGATTGAATTGTGTCTTCCGGCAGGAGGAAATTCGATCCGCGTGGGAATTACCGGTGTGCCCGGAGCCGGAAAGAGTACCTCGATAGACACGTTTGGAATGCACTTGATAGGGAAGGGCTCGAAACTGGCAGTACTGGCCATCGACCCAAGCAGTGAGCGCTCCAAAGGAAGCATACTGGGGGATAAAACGCGTATGGAGCAACTATCGGTACACGAGAACGCCTTTATACGTCCTTCGCCTTCGGCCGGATCGTTGGGAGGGGTGGCTCGAAAAACGCGTGAGACCATTGTGTTGTGTGAGGCTGCCGGATTTGATACCATCTTTGTGGAGACAGTGGGTGTGGGCCAATCGGAAACGGCTGTTCACTCCATGGTGGACTTCTTCCTGTTGATTCAAGTTCCTGGTACGGGAGATGAGCTACAGGGCATCAAACGAGGAATCATGGAGATGGCCGATGGGATTATTATTAATAAAGCGGACGGGAGCAACATCGAAAAGGCTAAATTAGCACAAGCGCAGTATCGCAACGCGCTTCACCTTTTCCCCATGGGCGAGTCAGGATGGAGTCCGAAGGTGCTTACCTACTCCGGTTATTATGGCACGGGCATAGAAGAGGTGTGGGAGATGGTGTATGAATACATGGACTTTGTAAAGACGAATGGATATTTCGACCGTAAACGGATTCAACAATCGAAGTATTGGATGTATGAAACCATCAACGAAGCGATTAAAAGCAGTTTTTATCACAATGATATCATCGAGAAACTCCTTGTGGAGAAAGAAAATGAGGTGCTTCGCTCTGAACGCAGCTCGTTTGTGGCGGCAAAAGAGATGCTCGACACCTATTTTGAGATCATGAGAAAGAAATAGTCTTGTATCGTTCGTCACCGATTGAATAACCTTATTACTTTACCGATTAGAAACACACACAAACCATGAAAAGGTATGCGCTTATTTCAATAACTATTTTGCTTTTCGCCATAGCGGGAAGATCTCAAGGAATCAAATTGACTCACGGTCCGTACCTTCAAAACGTATCTTCAGAAGAGGTGACCATTGTATGGATGTCTGACAAACCATCTGTTGGGTGGGTTGAATTGGCTTCCGACGACGGATCGCACTTTTACGCTGTGGAACGCCCTCGGTACTTTGATACCAAGAACGGGGTAAAGACCACCTCTACGATCCATTCGGTGAAACTGAAAGAGCTAAGCCCCAATACAAGATATCGATATCGTGTTTACTCGCAAGAAGTAGTGAGTCATGAGGGACACAAAGTGAGATACGGAGATCTCGTCGCTACCAATGTCTATACTAAAAAGCCACACGTTTTCACCACAGCCAATCCGCAAAGTGATCAGATCTCTTTTGTAATGGTGAATGATATCCACGGACGGAATGATCTTCTGGAACGACTGATCTCTCAATGCAATATGAGTGCCACCGATTTTGTTCTTTTCAATGGCGATATGGTCTCTGTGTTTAACGAAGAAAACCATATCTTCGATGGATTCATGGATAAGGCGACTGAATTGTTTGCTTCGGAGATTCCGATGTATTACATTAGAGGGAATCACGAAACAAGAGGAGCCTTCGCTACGGAGTTTCAACGTTATTTTTCACCGAGGGAAGAGAACCTTTATTATGTGTTTCGTCAAGGTCCGGTCTGTGTGGTTGTGTTGGATACGGGAGAGGATAAACCGGATTCTGATATCGAATATGCCGGGATTACCGACTATGATGGGTATCGATCGGAACAGGCAAGATGGCTGGAAGAGGTGGTAAAGAGTCCTATATACAAGGAGGCACCCTACAAAGTGATAATTGCTCATATTCCTCCCATAGGTGGTTGGCATGGGAACATAGAGATCCAACGTAAGTTTATGCCTTTGTTGCGGGATGCCAAACCGGATATGATGTTATGTGGACATCTACACCGTTTGGTGCATGAAAAAGCTTCTTCATCTAATCCGTTTCCCATCATCGTTAATCCGAATAACGCCGTTTTGAAGGTTGCGGTCGATAAGAGCAAAATGAGCGTGTCTATAGTTGATGAGAATGGAAAGATGCTGAATCAATTTGAGATCAAGAAATAGAGTTCGTTTGCAGACAGAAGTAGAAGAGTAGCTTTGAAAAGAGGACGACTCTTTTTAATCAATTGTCTTCTCCATAACCAACATCATCACTCCTCCCATCTCTTTTCGATGAATAGTTTGATAGCCCACTTTCGTATAGAGATGAGCGGTGTTGGGTGTGATCTCTCCGGTGTAAAGTAGGAACTTGGAGGCGGAGGGAAAGTATTTCTCCAATTCAGTTAAAAGAGATGTGCCAATTCCTCTGTTTTGAAATAGGGGATCTACTATCAATCGTCCAACGTAGCATGTGGTGGTGTCGGGAAGATAGCATCCTCTGATCGATCCGACGATTTGGTGGTTGTCGGAGGTGCATTTGAGTATAATCCCCTTGCTAAACTCCTCCTCGATTTGGATCATAGTCTCCTTCAATGGAGGAATATCGTAGTTGCGTAGCAGTTCGGCTACCTCCTCGAATGCGACTCTTTGTAAAGTTAGAATCGTTGGGAGATCGATTTTCTTAGCTCGATTAATAATCATGATTGGAATAACAGTTTTTGTGAGAGATTACAACTAAAAGGGGAGAGAACGATATCGCCCTCTCCCCTCCATTATTATAAGCTTGCAGATGATTAGTCTTGCAACTTAGCGCAGATAAACTCACGGTTCATACGGGCGATGTTGCTGATTGAAACAGCCTTGGGGCACTCAGCTTCGCAAGCGCCAGTATTGGTACAGTTACCAAATCCAAGCTCGTCCATCTTAGAAACCATCGCTTTAGCACGACGGGCACGCTCTACTTTACCTTGAGGAAGCAATGCCAACTGGCTAACTTTAGCCGATACGAAGAGCATGGCAGAACCATTCTTACAAGCGGCAACACACGCTCCACAGCCAATACAAGCAGCTGCGTCCATAGCAAGGTCAGCGTCCACTTTAGGAATAGGAATCGCGTTGGCATCAGGAATACCACCGGTGTTCACCGATACGAAACCTCCTGCTTGCATGATCTTATCGAATGCGTTACGGTCAACCATCAAGTCGCGGATAACAGGGAAACCAGCTGAGCGCCATGGCTCGATTGTAATGGTTTCACCATCTTTGAACTTACGCATGTGCAGCTGACATGTTGTGATTTCTGAATCTGGTCCATGAGGATGTCCGTTGATGTAAAGAGAACACATACCGCAAATACCTTCGCGGCAGTCGTGGTCGAATACGATGGGTTCTTTTCCTTCGTTGATCAACTGTTCGTTCAAAATATCCATCATTTCGAGGAAAGAACTGTCCGTTGATATGTTTTTGAGATCGTACGTCACGAATGCGCCTTTTGCTTTAGGGCCGCGTTGACGCCAAACTTTAACTTTTATATTGATTGTTTTTTCCATGATTACTGCTTGTAATTACGTTGTTGAACTTGGATAAACTCGTAAGCTAAGTCTTCTTTGATCAGTTCTGGCTCATTGTCTTCGCCGGCAAACTTCCAGCAACCAACATATGAGAATTTGTCGTCCTGACGCAATGCTTCGCCTTCCTCAGTCTGATACTCTTCGCGGAAGTGTCCACCGCATGACTCCTCACGATGTAATGCATCCTTCGCCATCAGATAGCCTACTTCAATGAAGTCAGCAACGCGAAGTGCTTTCTCCAGCTCTATATTCAAATCGTCACCTTCGCCGGGAATACGTACATTTGTCCAAAACTCTTTCTTAACCTCTTTAATTGCTTTCAGCGCCTTCTCAAGACCCTCTTTATTACGTCCCATTCCAACGAAATCCCACATGATAAGTCCTAATTTCTTATGAAGTGAGTCCACCGACTTGGTTCCTTTGATGCTCATCAACTTGTTGATGCGATCTTGAAGTTCTTTCTCTGCAGCTTTAAATTCAGGAAGGTCGGTGCTGAAGCGAGGAACACGGATCTGGTCTGCCAAGTAGTTTTGGATGGTGTATGGCAATACGAAGTAACCATCAGCCAAACCTTGCATAAGAGCAGAAGCTCCCAAACGGTTTGCACCGTGGTCTGAGAAGTTGGCTTCACCAATAGCGAACAATCCGGGGATAGAGGTTTGGAGTTCGTAATCTACCCAGATACCGCCCATCGTGTAGTGGATGGCAGGATAGATCATCATTGGAGTTTCGTATGGATTATCGTCAACAATCTTTTCGTACATTTGGAATAGGTTTCCGTAGCGTGCTTCTACCACGTTACGACCTAAACGATTGATTGCATCGGAGAAGTCGAGGTAAACAGCAAGACCTGTAGCTCCTACACCGAATCCGGCGTCGCAACGCTCTTTAGCGGCACGTGAAGCCACGTCGCGAGGAACAAGGTTACCGAACGCTGGGTAACGACGCTCCAGGTAGTAGTCGCGATCCTCTTCTTTAATCTGAGTCGGTTTCAGTTTTCCAGCGCGGATAGCTTCTGCATCTTCCTTCTTAGCAGGAACCCAGATACGACCATCGTTACGCAACGATTCAGACATCAGAGTCAGTTTAGATTGGAATTCACCATGAACAGGAATACAAGTGGGGTGAATCTGAGCCATACATGGGTTGGCGAAATAAGCACCTTTCTTATAACACTGGATAGCAGCCGAACCGTTCGATCCCATTGCATTGGTTGAGAGGAAGAATGCGTTTCCGTATCCACCAGTAGCGATAACTACCGCATGAGCGGCAAAACGCTCCAATTTACCTGTTACCAAGTTGCGTGCGATGATACCACGAGCACGTCCGTCAACCATTACCAGATCAACCATCTCGTAGCGAGTGTATAGTTTCACGGCTCCTTTACCTACCTGACGGCTTAATGCCGAATAGGCTCCCAACAATAATTGCTGTCCGGTTTGGCCACGAGCGTAGAACGTACGTGATACTTGAGCTCCACCGAATGAACGGTTGTCCAACAAGCCGCCGTATTCGCGTGCAAAGGGAACTCCTTGTGCAACACATTGGTCGATGATGCTGTTTGATACTTCCGCTAGACGATATACGTTTGCTTCACGCGCACGGTAGTCACCTCCTTTGATTGTATCGTAGAATAGTCTATATACGCTATCCCCATCGTTTTGATAGTTTTTAGCGGCGTTAATACCTCCTTGCGCGGCAATTGAGTGAGCGCGGCGAGGTGAGTCTTGAATACAGAAGTTAAACACATTGAAGCCAAGTTCTCCAAGTGATGCAGCTGCCGAAGCTCCTGCCAAACCCGTACCTACAACAATGATGTCCAAACGGCGTTTGTTGGCCGGATTAACCAATTTCTGGTGCGACTTATAGTAGCTCCATTTTTCAGCCAATGGGCCTTGTGGTGTTTTTGAATCTATCTTAGTCATTTTCTGAAATGTTTAATGGTGATGAGTTGATTCGTTTAATTGATTTAGTTTCCCGGACAGCAAGCAGCTGCCGCAACACTTGGTTCTCCGAAGCCAAGCAGGAAAAACAACGGAATGATGATAAAACCAACGGCTACCACTGTGGCATAGATATAACTGATCCATTTCAAGCGTGGAATCCAAGTAGTATTGCTCAATCCTACCGATTGAAAAGCACTCCAGAAACCGTGTGTCAGGTGGAACCACAACGCACATACCCAAATAATATAAATTCCACTCATCAAAGGAGATGAAAACAACATCTTAGCTTCACCATACGCATCGGTAATCGGAGTACCACCTGTAAAATGCTGTAACTGCATTTTTGCCCAAAAGTGAGTTAAGTGCATTGCCAAAAAGCCCAATACAATGATTCCGAGAACGAACATGTTTTGTGATGCCCACGAAATGTCAGTCTTGCTCGAAGAATCATATTTGTCATTTCCACGTGCTTTACGGTTTTGCAGAGTCAACCAGAATGCAAACGCAATGTGGACAACAAAACCAAGCGCCAGTATGGGCACCATCACCTGAATGATCGGGTTGGTATCCATGAAATGGCAGATCGCATTGTAGGCTTCCGACCCTACAAGCAGTCCCAAGTTAGCTCCTAAGTGTATCAGTAGGAACACAATCAGGAAAAGCCCGGACAGACTCATGATGAGCTTTCTCCCAATAGAAGAATTTAGTAACCACATAAGATTGTAATTAAAGTTAGTAATTAGATGATTAGTTTATTTCTCAGTTTATATCGAACGTTTGAATGCTCTTCTTTTTTTGTGTTGGCGATAATCGAAATATTCCCATTGAGCCTGCACCTTTTCGTTCAGCTCCAGTTCAGGATTACTTTCCGCGTATTTGAATCCCATTTCGTAGAAGGTTGTCTGCAAATCTGTAAACAGTAACGCGTTTACGCCCTTTCCTTGATACTCCGGATCAACAGCGATAATCAATAGGTCAACAATTCCATCATGTTTCCATTTCAACGTTTTCAGCAGATGAAACCATCCGAGAGGGAACAACGAGCCGTTGGCTTTTTGAAGTGCTTGCGAAAGAGATGGCATCGCGACACCCATCCCTACTAGCTGATCTTCTTCATTTACGATCAGAGAAATCAGACGTGGATCGAGTAGAGGAACGTATAGTTTCACGTAGCTCTCTATCTGTTTCTGGGTCATCTGAGTAAATCCGTGAAGTTGCGAATAGGATTTGTTGACCAGTTCGAACAGTTTGGTCGCATATCCCGCCTTGACAATCTCTTTTACCGAATTGAATTTGATATTGCGGAGCTTGAATTTCTTACGAACAATTTCCGATACCCGAACGTATCGTTCCGGTATCTCTTTAGGTATATTGATGGCAAATTCAACCCAATCGGCCGATTTGTCAAATCCCAAAGCCTCAATGTGCTTCGGATAGTAGTCAAAGTTGTAAAATGTAGCCATGGTACCCAGTTCGTCGAATCCTTCGATCAACATCCCCTCTTGGTCCATGTCGGTAAAACCCAACGGACCCTCAATCTCATTCATCCCATGAGCCTTTCCCCACTCCTCAACGGCGCGAATCAGCGCAGCGGATACCTCTTTGTCGTCGATAAAATCGAAGAAGGTAAATCGTACCGCTTTCTTAGTCCACGTTTCGTTGGCACGGTGATGTATTATTCCGGTTATCCTTCCCACCACCTGAGATCCTCTCATGGCTAAGAAATTTTGTGCTTCACAAAATTCAAACGCCGGATTTTTCTTTGGGTTTAGGGTGTTGAGTTCATCAACGACAAGGGGTGGTATAGCATATTTATTGTCCTTGTAAAGGTCAATTCTAAATCTGATACCCTTTTCAATATCGGATAACTTGGATATCGGTGTAATGATTAGTTCACTCATCGATTATAATGGTATAATATTGATTCTTACGGAAGCTTAAAGATTCGGTCCATTAGCTGCCATTTCTCATTAGAGGCCGCGCCGGGAATCGTTTTCTGATACTTTTCCACAAACTGTTCCCATTCCGATTGTCTTTTCAATGTTGCCAAAAGCGAAAAGGCCGAATCCCATTCAAACTCTTTTGGTGTTTCCACAATCATAAACAGGCGGGTACCAAATAGGTATATTTCCATATCCAGAATTCCCACCGAGCGGATGCCTTCAGCGATTTCTTTCCAGAAATTCGACGAGTCATGCCATCTTTTGTATTCCTCGATCATCTGTGGGTCGTCAACCAATTCAAGTGTTTGACAATACCGTTTCGTATCAAGGCTGTAATATACAATGGGATATCCCTCTTCTTTACCCATAAAACCTCTCGTTTGAAGCCACAAAGTAAATAAAAAATAGCATACTAACCCTGCTTCTGAGGGAGATTCTGGTAAAAAAACTTCTTGTCTCGGATTAATTGTATTTTAGTTAATTAGCATCGTTCTAAACAAACTCACTCAGCTCAAGCCCGCGCATTGATTTTTCGTCTCTTTCGCCCATAATTTGGCTGATTCGTCCCGATTTTTTTACCAGTTCGTCGTTTGAACGAAGTCCGCCTCCGAGGGCCGCTTCCATCGTGTTGTTCTCGTGGGCCAAGTGGTCGATCGCCGCGCC
>JBKEBB010000147.1:0-2182 GCA_047972845.1 Bacteroidales bacterium | reverse complement strand
GAAAAAACCAGGGAAATCATTAGACCCGGCAGGTCAAATGAACGAAATCATCGACCTAAAAAACTTTACTCAATGAACTACAAACGATTATGATAAATCACTAACTTAACGATATTGATATAAGAAAATTAAACCAGTCTTAACTGGTGGGATTATTGGGATTTCCTTGTTTTCGTTCACGGCAACATCATTGCCACCCATGCTTGTGCAATCCTATGAAAATATCAATAAGGTATATCTTTTTGAAAAACCGATTGATGTATTTGTCTCTGAATTTAATGAATTACAACAAAGGGAAGCTAAGCAGTTGGATAAATTGAAGATAGCATATAAATACGATGAAGACGAAGAGGTTTACATAGATTCCATTACGGGAGATACGTTGATTCAGTTAGTGAAATTGGGAAAATGCCGACAGGATACCATCTATGTGAATTGCTATTTTGCTAAATACAGAATTTATGAGATTGACGGTAATAAAACTGCGCTATGTGTGGATAATCTGTTAAAAATGTCTGGATACAACATGTTTGAAACGTATCCAGCTGAATACGAAGAGTATATAAGGGTAAAAAGATTTCAAAAGAAGAATGCTTTTTTGGACAATAAGGGTTCGGCGCTAATCAATAGAATTACCACATTTGGCAAATCTCACGCAAACAAGTTCTTTGATAACGGAACTTTAGGCCGCTGTCCTCGCAGGCGGCGGCTACATTCTGAGCGGAACTTGTTATTGTTGCGAGACGGGCCACGTGGGTAGCAACCGGCTCGATGCTGCTCATCGAAATTTGCGGAAGGCAATGGAATCGAACCATCACCGCTTTTACACGGAACATCTTAGCAGGATGCCCCAACAAACCAATATTTGGCTACCTTCCTTTTTGTAGCAATAAAGAGATTCGAGCGCTTATTTTACAATTTCTGAAACTGTAGCCTCTTCCTTTGGGATACTTTGGCGTTTCTTCCACCTGTCGGATTCAAACCGACACTGTTTAGTCCCAAGACTAACGCCTCTCCCGGTTGGGTTAAGATGGCAAATAAAAAAAACCTCCCGAAGTGAATCAGGAGGCTTCTCAAAGCTCTTTGTATGGTTAAAGTTTAATCGATACAATATCTCCTGTCGTTCATTTCTGAATAACTCAACGATAAGAGACTATATAGATTTTTCTTTCCCATTAAAGGTGCAAATATACAAACAAAAAGTTATTTTCCAAATAAAGAACTCAAAAAATGTTGAGATTTTCGAGCCGAAGCTGTGTGTTTGCGAAGGAGTGGGGTAGAAAGCACTGATTTTCAACTTGGCATAGACATCCGCAAACCTATTTTTTTATCTGCTAACATTGTTGTCCGCAATTGGAAGAAGAGGCATGCAGAATCAAATTTCCCGAACCGACTTCCGCAGCACAAAGATGTTTCCATCCGAGAGATAAAATTAAGCAACACGGTTGATTTCTGATTTAAAAAATATTTGCGTACTTTGCGTTCAAAGACTTTTCTTTTATACCGACAACGAATAAACCAAAATTACCTCCAACTCTCCATTACTCATCATAACACATTTACCTAACCTCGTGGAATGCCACCCTTCCACAGAGAAAGGATTTATACCTCCGTGTTATGCGGAGGGGAGGGAAGGTACATCGCGGAGCTACGCCTCCATGCAGTATGGAGGGTAAGGGTGATGCAATTGGGAGGTACTATTAAACCTTCCTTGTTGGGATAAAAAGAAAAAGCGTGGGATTACCCTCAAACGTTAAAACTTCGCCTATTGTGATTATTTAACAAAATTGAGGGGGGGGGGTAAATTTGCCTATTACAAAAATTATTCAAATATTTGTACCGGCTTATAAAGATTATTTAGAGCTTAAGAAGAACGCTGAATATCCAAACTTTAATACCTACCCCAATGCTGAAGTATTATCTTACCGACAACTAGCTCACAGAGCGATTAGATGACCAAATGGCACAAACGATAGTTGACCGCACTTACGATAAGGAAGCCATCATTGCCGAAATTCTCCGTCGATGAAATTTAGTTACACAAACCGATGCGTTGGCTGTCCTTATCGTCTTGGAAGAAACAATTGTAGATTTTGTGCGTGACGGCGGGTCAATCAACATGCCGCTGTTTAATACATCGTTTTCTATTTCGGGCGTGTTTGAAAGCCAGTTGGACAGCTTC
>JBKEBB010000143.1:0-7176 GCA_047972845.1 Bacteroidales bacterium | reverse complement strand
GTCTATAACAACTTTGATCTCGGGATTGATATTCAGACTCAATTCTCCCTTTTTCCCTTTTACCGTAACAACAGAGTCTTTCACTTCTACTGATACTCCGGCCGGCAAATTAATGGGTAATTTTCCTATTCTTGACATTCTAAATCCTCCCTAATTAATACACGTAACACAATACTTCACCACCGATACAAAGATCTTTCGCTTCTTTGTTTGTCATCACTCCTCTCGAAGTTGACAAAATGGCGATACCCAAACCGTTTAACACTCGAGGCATATCTTTGTAGCCTACATATTGACGCAAACCGGGAGAAGAAATTCTTTCCAGTTTCTTGATAGCACTCACCTTGTTTACAGGATCGTACTTAAGGGCAATTTTAATTTGACCTTGGGGGTGTTGATCAATAAATTTGTAGTTGAGAATGTATCCTTTCTCAAACAAAATTTTAGTGATCTCTTTCTTCAGATTTGAAGAAGGCACTTCAACTACTCTATGACCTGCCTTGATCGCATTACGCAATCGGGTCAAGTAGTCTGCTATTGGATCTGTCATAATAAATAATTTAAATTGATTCGGACATCCGAACAATATTTAATAATAAAAAAAGTAACTCTTCACTACCAGATTCCGGTGTGATATTTCTCAATCTTTATCCGGAAACAACGAAAAACAGATTCTAAGCTCTCAGAATCCCGAAAGATTAATTTCGGGTTCCTTGAGCCTAAAAATCGGTATCAAGTGACTCATTTAATCAATGAGTTATATCAATTTCGCATTACAGAAACACCATTCAACGTGTGCGCAGTGCCAATCTTCGTGCGAAATATTGTTAGTCGTTGTGACAAAAAACAAATTCATTTATCAGAGGAGTAACCCTCTATTGGTAGCAATAAACAAATTGATAAAACAGGGTTACCTGCTACTATCAATCCAAACTGGATCTACCAGCTTGATTTCTTTACACCGGGGATCAGACCTGCTGACGCCATTTCACGGAATTGAATACGTGAAACGCCAAACTGACGGATGTATCCTTTAGGACGACCGGTCAATTTGCAACGGTTGTGAAGACGAACAGGCGAAGCATTTTTAGGTATGGCTTGTAGTGCCTCGTAGTTACCTTCTGCTTTCAGCTGCTCTCTTTTTTGTGCAAATTTTGCAACTAATTTGGCTCTTTTAACTTCACGAGCCTTCATTGATTCTTTAGCCATGCCGTATTAGTCTTTTTTAGCGTTCTTAAATGGCAATCCAAACTGCTTCAAGAGAGCATACCCTTCCTCATCTGTTTTCGCAGAGGTTACAAAGGTAATATTCATTCCCAATATTTTACTAACATTGTCAATAATAATTTCTGGGTAAATGATTTGCTCTTGAATTCCTAAGGTATAATTTCCACGTCCATCAAATTTTTCTTCAATACCTTTAAAGTCACGAATACGGGGAAGAGCCACGCGAACGAGTCTTTCAAGAAACTCATACATTTGTTCTCTTCGGAGAGTAACCATGACACCGATAGGCATTTTCTTTCTCAACTTAAAGTTTGAGATATCTTTTTTCGATACAGTGGGAACTGCCTTCTGACCTGTAATCTGGGTTAGTTCGTTTACTGCCACGTCGATGATTTTCTTGTCGGCAACAGCGATTCCCAAACCTTGGTTAATTACAATTTTCTTCAATACAGGCACCTGCATTACAGAGCTGTATCCGAATTCCTTCATTAAAGCAGGAACAATACGATCTTTATAATCGTTTTTTAGACTCGCTGTATTCATTATTTAATCTCCTCTCCTGATTTTTTAGAATAACGTACTAATTGTCCCTTCTCGTTTTGCTTACGTCCAATACGGGTAGGTTTACCTGATTTGGGGTCAACAATGTTCAAGTTTGAAATATGGATTGAGGCTTCTGTCTCAATGATTCCACCTTGAGGATGTTTAGCGCTTGGTTTGGCACTTTTCTTTACCATATTAACGCCTTCCACCAGGGCACGTTGTTTTTGCACCTGAACACTTAGCACACGACCGGACTTACCTTTGTCTTCTCCGGCATTTACAAATACAATGTCTCCTTTTTTGATATGTAGCTTGCTCATGATCTTTATTCTCTACTGGTTATAGTACTTCTGGAGCAAGTGAAACGATTTTCATGTTTGAAGCACGAAGTTCACGTGCAACAGGACCGAAAATACGGCTGCCTCTCATTTCGCCGGCATTATTCAGCAAAACGCAAGCATTGTCATCGAAACGAATGTATGAACCATCAGCGCGATGGATCTCTTTTTTAGTACGAACGACAACAGCTTTAGAAACCGCTCCTTTTTTAACATCGCTTGAAGGAAGGACGTTTTTCACAGCCACCACTATCACATCGCCTACTGAGGCATAGCGTCTGCGTGTTCCGCCCAAAACTCGGATACAGAGAACTTCTTTGGCTCCACTATTATCCGCAACGGCTAATCTTGATTCTTGTTGTATCATATTACTTCGCTCTTTCGATTATTTCCACCAATCTCCATCTCTTAGTTTTGCTAAGCGGACGGGTCTCCATTATCCTCACTGTATCTCCAATGTTGCACTCATTTTTTTCGTCATGAGCGTGGAACTTCTTTGTCTTATTGACAAACTTGCCATAGATAGGGTGTTTTTCTTTCCATTTCACAGCAACGGTGATCGACTTCTCCATCTTGTTGCTGAAAACAACGCCTATTCTTTCCTTTCTTAGATTTCTTTCCATAATTGGATATGACTCTTATTGATTATCTAATTCTCTTTGACGTATTACCGTCTTCATTTTTGCAATATCCTTACGAAGTTTTGTAATCTTCGAGGGATTATCTAAAGGAGTTACACTATGCTGGATTTCCAGTTGGTTCATTTGAACGCTTTCAGCATCCAATCGTTCTTGAAGCTCCTTTGTGTTCAGTTCTCTAATTTCTGATATTTTCATACTCTTTACACTGTTTGATTTTGAGTATCATAATCGTTGCGTACGATAAACTTGGTAGTTACCGGCAACTTTTGGGCAGCAAGACGAAGTGCTTCCTTAGCAATCTCGAAAGGCACACCTTCTACTTCTATAATAATACGACCTGGGGTTACTGGAGCAACGAATCCTTCAGGAGATCCTTTACCCTTACCCATACGTACCTCAGCGGGTTTTTTGGTGATTGGTTTGTCAGGGAAAATACGAATCCAGATTTGTCCTTGACGTTGCATATAGCGGGTTACCGCGATACGAGCAGCCTCAATTTGACGACCTGTAATCCATTTCGTTTGCAAACACTTTATACCAAAAGAACCGAAAGCCAACTGATTACCTCGTTGAGCCACACCTTTCATGCGACCTTTTTGTTGTCTTCTAAACTTTGTTTTCTTCGGCTGTAACATGTTCTAATAATTCAATAGTTTAACGATCTTGTTTTCTTTTTTTGAAGCCGCCTTTGTTAAAACCGGGCTTACGATCGCCACCGCCTTGACGTGGTCCATTCTCTTTAGGCTGATTGGTGAATGAAGGAGCAAGGTCTTTCGTTCCATAGACTTCTCCTCGGCAGATCCACACCTTTACACCCAACAGTCCTACTTTGGTCAACGCTTCAGCCAAAGCATAATCAATATCAGCTCGGAATGTATGCAGATGAGTACGTCCTTCTTTATACATTTCAGAGCGTGCCATTTCAGCACCATTCAGACGACCGGAGATCATAATCTTAATTCCTTCTGCACCCATGCGCATAGTTGAAGCAATGGCCATTTTGATTGCTCTACGATAAGCAATCTTTCCTTCCAACTGACGAGCGATGTTGTTAGCAACAATCACTGCATCGAGTTCGGGTTTCTTTACTTCGTAGATATTGATTTGAACCTCCTTGTCGGTGATTTTTTTCAACTCTTCTTTCAGCTTGTCCACCTCTTGACCGCCTTTACCGATAATAATACCGGGGCGTGCGGTACAAACAGTGATGGTTACAAGTTTAAGTGTGCGCTCGATAACGATACGCGATACACTTGCTTTTGCCAAACGAACGCTCAAATATTTGCGAATTTTGCTGTCTTCCAACAAAACGTCGCCACAGTTTTTACCTGCATACCAGTTAGAATCCCAGCCTCTAACGATACCTAAGCGGTTACTTATCGGATTAACTTTTTGTCCCATCTAACTATTATTTTTGAGTGTCGTTTGAAATAGTATCAACAAAGAGTGTCACGTGGTTCGAACGTTTTCTCACACGATAACCTCTTCCTTGTGGAGCCGGACGAAGGCGTTTAAGCATCGCAGCTGAATCAACAAATACAGCTGTTACAAATAATTGTCCACCTTCGGCTTTACGCTCATTCTTTTGTTCCCAGTTTGAAATGGCAGAACGCAGTAGTTTCTCCATTCTAAAAGAAGCCTCTTTTGACGAAAACTTCAATACTCCAAGAGCTTTGAATACCTCCATACCGCGGATCATATCGGCCACAAGGCGCATTTTACGTGGTGAGGTGGGTACGTTATTCAACTTGGCGAAAAACATTGACTTTTGCGCTTCTTTTCTATTTTCTGCAGCAGTATGTTTCCTACTTCCCATTTTTGTTTGTCATTAATTAGTTGTTAATGTTATGCAGAGTAGAAATTACCTTTTCTTGTTACCTGCATGACCGCGGAACTGACGGGTAGGTGAGAATTCTCCCAGTTTGTGACCTACCATGTTCTCGGTAATGTAAACGGGGATAAACTTATTCCCGTTGTGAACAGCGACAGTGTGACCTACAAAGTCAGGTGAAATCATCGATGCGCGTGCCCAGGTTTTGATCACCTGTTTCTTGCCCGATTCATTCATGGCCAACACCTTGCTTTCTAACTTCACATTGATATATGGTCCTTTTTTTAGTGAACGACTCATAGCTTTCTATTTAATCAGTTACTTTTTACGTCTTTCAATAATATACTTTGAAGAGTGCTTCTTAGGAGCACGAGTCTTCAAACCTTTAGCATACAAGCCCTTGCGTGAACGTGGGTGACCTCCTGAGGCACGACCTTCACCACCACCCATCGGGTGATCTACGGGGTTCATCACTACACCACGGTTGCGTGGGCGACGGCCTAACCAGCGTGAACGTCCGGCTTTACCAGAGCGCTCCAGGGCGTGGTCAGAGTTTCCTACACTTCCGATCGTAGCCTTACATGCAGCAAGTATCTTCCGGGTTTCCCCTGAAGGTAATTTGATGATGGCATACTTTCCTTCACGAGAAGTAAGCTGTGCGAATGCACCTGCCGAGCGCACCATTGCCGCTCCCTGTCCGGGACGCAATTCAATGTTGTGAACAACAGTACCGATAGGAATTACTGCCAAAGGCAATGTATTTCCAACCTCAGGTGCCGCGTTCTCTCCCGACATGAGTTGTTGACCTACTTCCAATCCGTTAGGAGCGATAATATATCGCTTCTCTCCATCCGCGTAAAAAAGCAACGCAATGCGCGCAGAACGGTTTGGATCATATTCAATGGTTTTAACCACTGCTGGGATCCCATCTTTTTCTCTCTTAAAGTCGATTAAACGAAATTTGCGTTTGTGACCACCACCAATGTAGCGCATAGTCATCTTACCTTCGCTGTTACGACCACCGGATTTATTTTTTCCGATTACGAGAGATTTCTCCGGTGCTGAAGCTGTAATGGTATCAAATGCACCGATAATCTTATGTCTTTGCCCGGGTGTTGTGGGCTTCATCTTACGTACTGCCATTGCTTATTAAATATTGCTGTAGAAATCAATAACCTCACCCTCATTCAGCTGTACGAAAGCTTTCTTGTATGAGGCGGTTTTTCCTTCAATAATTCCTGACTTAGTATATCTGCTCTTACGTTTACCTGCAACATTTAGGGTGTTTACATCTTTTACTTTCACACCATAAAGTTCCTCAACGGCTTGCTTAATTTGAAGCTTGTTGGCATCAGAGCTAACACGAAAAGCATAACAGTTTTTCTTCTCTGTCAATTGCGTTACCTTCTCGGTAATAATTGGTTTAATAATAATTGCCATGTCTACTTCAAATTACAAGTTATTAATAGCTGCTACCGAACTTTCAGTCAAGACCAAGTTCTGCGCATCCAAAATCCTATACGTGTTCAATTCTGACACGATTGATACAGATGATTTCACTACGTTGCGAGCTGACAAGAAGACATTGGGGTTTGGCTCGTTGAGCACCACCACTGTTTTTTTGTCTGTCAACTGCAAGTTATTAACCAACTGAACAAATTCTTTGGTTCTTGGAGCGGCAAACGAGAGATCTTCAATCACCACGATGGCGTTCTCTTTCGCTTTGTAAGCCAATGCAGACTTACGAGCCAGGCTCTTCACCTTTTTGTTCAATTTGAAATCGTATTTACGCGGACGAGGTCCGAAAACACGACCACCACCTACAAATATTGGGGCTTTCAAGTCGCCACAACGTGCACCACCGGTTCCTTTTTGTTTCTTCAGCTTGCGAGTACTGTGGGCAATTTCATTACGCTCTTTCGATTTGTGCGTTCCTTGACGGTTGTTAGCCATAAATTGCTTAACATCCAAATAGATCGCATGATCGTTAGGCTCAATTGCAAAGATCTCATCATTCAGCTCAATCTTCTTACCGGTATCTTCTCCTTTAATGTTATAAATTTTCAGTTCCATTACTTTTCAATTAAAACGATTGAACCTTTACTTCCCGTAACCGAACCTTTCAATAAAAGAAGGTTGTGTTCTGGAATTACTTTTAACACCTGAAGGTTTTGCACAGTTATACGTGCATTACCGGTTTGTCCAGCCATACGCATTCCTTTGAATACGCGTGAAGGGTACGAACTCGCACCTACCGAACCGGGAGCTCTCAAACGGTTATGCTGACCGTGTGTGGCTTGACCAACACCGCCGAAACCGTGACGCTTAACTACTCCCTGGAATCCTTTACCTTTAGATGTACCTACTACATCAACGAAGTCCACATCGGAAAAGAATTCAACTGTGAATACATCTCCCAACTTACACTCTTGCTCAAATTCTTTGAACTCGGCCAAGTGTCTTTGAGGTGCTACGCCGGCTTTTGTAAAGTGTCCTTGCTCTGGTTTGTTGGTGTGCTTTTCTTTTTTCTCTTGAAAACCGATCTGCACAGCTTCATAACCATCACTTTCAACACTTTTTACCTGAGTAACAACAC
>JBKEBB010000101.1:0-9558 GCA_047972845.1 Bacteroidales bacterium | reverse complement strand
GAGGGTTCGACGTTTTTGCTCCGAGTTCAATCCCGCAAGCATATCGTTGATAATGTCGTTGGGCTCTTCCATCCGAGGGTTGTCTGAGGTGATAATTATCTTTTGACTCGCGGTAGCCGCTTCTTGCGCCATCAGCGGGCGTTTACCTTTATCGCGATTTCCTCCCGCTCCCACCACTGTGATAATTTCTCCTTGTCCGTTGAGAACCTCGTTGATGGCAGACAATACGTTGTTCAGCGCGTCTGGGGTGTGGGCGTAATCGACAATTACCGTATATCCTTTGGGCGATCGAAGGGTTTCAAAACGTCCGGATACTGGTTTCAATGTACTCAACGCAATCAACGCCTCTTCGGATGGAATGCCCAATTCGCAAGCGGCGGCGTATATGGCCAGTAGATTGTATGCGTTGAATCGTCCGGTAAATTGTACCGACACTTCCCGGTTGTTTATATTCAAAATCATTCCGTCGATGCGATCTTCAATCACCAACGCATGATATTCCGCGAGGGTACGAAGGGAATAATAACTTTTCTTCGCTGCACAATTCTGCAACATCACCGATCCTGTTTTATCGTCCGCGTTGCTTACCGCGAATGCCTCTTTAGGAAGATGGTTGAAAAAGCTTTTCTTTGCTTTTAGGTAGGCGTCAACAGTTTTGTGATAATCCAAGTGATCGCGAGTAAGATTGGTAAATATCCCTCCGGCGAAGCGTAACCCTGCCGTGCGTTTTTGGTCGAGTGCATGCGAACTAACCTCCATAAACGCGTATTCGCATCCCTTCTCAACCATCATCGAGAGATAGCGGTTGAGCGAAAGCGGATCGGGGGTTGTATGGGTGGATTCGAATTCCTCTTCATCTACTCTATAACATACCGTTGACAGGAGACCTGATTTGTAACCAAGTCGTTTGAACAGTTCATACAGTTCGGTGGCAATGGTGGTTTTTCCGTTTGTTCCGGTCACTCCAACCAAGGTTATCTTATTCGATGGATTCCCATACCACTGGGATGCGAGCAATCCGGTCGCCTCATTGCCGTCGGCCACCTGTACGTAGCATATTGACGCGTCTAACGTTGAAGGGAGTGTTTCGCACGCGATGGCTACAGCTCCTTTTTCGATTGCAGCCTCCATGTAATCATGTCCGTCCACTGCGGTACCCTTAACGGCGATAAACAGACTTTGCTTATCGGCCTTGCGCGAGTCTGACTGAATGGACCCTATCTCCTGTGCTGTGTTTCCGACAATCCGAATCGGCTTGAGCGGCTGTATGAGCTGTGATAATACCATCTTTGTTTTGTTTTATGTGGTTTGCAAATATTGTTTGTTCGTTTTTACCGGATTGTGTCGATATTCTATCTGTTTCAGTTTAAAGTCAGGGATATATATTGCCCTCGTGTAAGTCTTGATCCCGGAGTGATCGATTGTTGAGTCACTTTACCCCGTCCCGATAATCCGACGCGAAGTCCTCTGCTTTCGAGCAGATAAACCGCATCTTTCGCTCCCATACCTATTACATTAGGGATCAGATTGTCAATTAATTTTACCGGAGACAGTGTAATTTCCTCTTCTCCTTGGATAGCCTTCACCCAATCGGCGTTGTCGTCCGGATCTTTGTATTCAATATCCAGATTGTCCATCAATGTTTCCAACTGAGCGTAATTACCACTCTTTACCTTGGGTAGTTTTGCCAGTGACTCAGGGTTGATCGCGTCATCGACCTCTACCGGATCTTTTGAGTAGATCTGTTCGGCTATATTTTTAAATACCCCTCCTGCCATTGTTCCTCCTGAAGGAATTCCCGAAGGATTCTGTATAACCACGATGGCGGTGTATTTCGGTTCATCCGCCGGGAAGTAGCCACAGAAAGAGACGCGATATGCTTTACCTGCGGATTTATAGCCTGCGCTTCCTTGCGAAATGAGTGCGGTTCCTGTTTTTCCTGCTATCCGAACCACATCTGATTGTACCGCGTTACCGGTCGATTTCTCCGCTTCTACCACATCAAGCAACATCTTCTTCACTTGCTTGAGGGTGCTGTTGGAGCATATCTTGCTATTGATGGTGGTTGTTTCGAATCGTTGTACAGTAGTTCCCTCTTTCCGTACCTCTTTTACCAGTATCGGTTTGATTATTTTGCCATCATTAGCGATACCATTGTAAAAGGCCAGAGTGTAGATAGGAGGGATTTGAATTTCGTACCCAAACGACATCCAAAGCAAAGAGAGTCTCGACCACGTTTTCGGATCTGTTTTCGGATGTCTTATTTTGGGTTTTCCGGCTCCCGGAATCTCCATATCCAGTGGTTCGTTTAGTTTCATCTTGTAGAGTGCATCGACAAATTTGTCGGGACTCTCTCCGAAGGCCTTTTGTATTGCCTTAGCTACCCCAATGTTGGACGATACCTGTATAGCCCGTTCAAGGGTTATTATCCCATATCCTCCCTTGTCTCTATTGTGGTCGGTCATGGTAGCTCCATGCACTCTCCATGTTCCGTTCCCTGTATCAAAGGTGTCGGTGATAGATACCTTTCCAGTCTCCAACGCCGCAATCACCGATGGAATTTTGAAGGTTGATCCGGGCTCCACCTCGTCCATAAACGCGTGATTGACCTCTTCAACGTATCGTCCTCCCCTCCAGTCGAGATTGGAGATGGCTTTGATCTCTCCGGTGGCTGTCTCCATGACCACAACCAACCCCGATTGTGCATTTATCTCCGTAAGTTTGTTTACTAATGCTCTTTCTGCGATTTCTTGAATTTCGATGTCAATGGTGGTCATGATGTCCATTCCCTCAATTGGCTCTACGTCCACCACTTCGGCCCACCTATTGCCTATTTTTCTTCGGGTATAGTATCCTGGAGTTCCTCTCAATAGGGAATCATAGCTCACTTCGAGGCCATAGCGAGCTCCTTTTGCCTCATCGGCATATATATCTCCGATGGTGCGCGATGCCAACGATCCGTATGGTTTTATTCGGGAGAGTGATCGTATGGTGTGTAGTCCTGACTTTGTTCCTCCCATTCTGAAGAAGGGATATTGTTTTATCTCCTTCAAGTCAACGTGCGATACCTTTTTGTTACTCAAGGGGAAGTTTCTTTTACCCGACTTTTTATTTTTATAGAGAGAGAGTAGATGTTGTTTGTATCCGGCTGCGCTCCGATCTCCCAATTTTCTGGATAGAAGTAAAGAGAGTGAGTCGATGTTTTTTGTTAGAAACGAATCCCTGAATCCTCCCGCTTTTACATCAATCATAAGGGTATAATAGGGCAGGCTGCTCGAGAGCAACTGTCCGTCGGTAGCAAGGATATTTCCACGTTTGGGAGGTATTTGGATATCTTCTTTCCGGAGGGTCTTCACGAGTCGTCGCCACTCATCTCCCTCTTTGAAGATAATATAGCTCGCTTTCCCGATAATCATCCCCATAACGATGAGAAGGATCAGTATAATAATGGAATAACGGATAAGTATCTGATTGCGGATATTCATTCGTATCTACTTTTTTAATTCGGTGGGAGGGGTTTTAGAGGGTACCAAATCAATGCCTTTCTGTTGGAGCTTTTCATAAAGGACCGATTGACGGTTTTTCTCTACCAGCGAAGCGTTTATTGTCTGTAGTTCATACCTCAAGTCGGTTATTGTACTTTTCAACTGATTGATTCGTGTGATATCCCGTTCTGCACCGTACTTGTTAGTGATATAGGCAATTATAAGTATAAAAAGGAAAAGGATAAAGGTGGAGTTCTTGCGCACAAAGTTGGCAAACAAGGTTCCTTTTATCAGTCCCTGAAAACTTAAAGAGAGGTTTTCGACGAATCCTTTCTTGCTGCTTATCTGTCCATTCGGTTGGTCGCTCATCGTGTTGCAGTCGTTTAACTGGTTGCCTGTATGTTATAGTTTCTCCGCAATCCGAAGTTTGGCACTTCGTGATCTGGGGTTTTGCGCGATCTCTTCTTCGCCCGGAATGATCACCTTATTGTTTATCAATCGGAAGGGAGTGTGCACTTTCCCAAAGAAATCTTTGTCTTCTTTGCCTTCAAAATTTCCTGTTTTAAAAAAGTTCTTCACCAGTCGATCTTCCAGTGAGTGGTAGGTCATCACCACAATTCGTCCTCCGGGACGAGTCATCTCCAGAGCTTGACTCAGCATCTCTTTCAAATTTTTCAACTCACCATTTACTTCGATACGGATGGCTTGAAAAAGCTGTGCCAACTCTTTCTTCTCCTGTTTTTGACGAATCAGCGGAGAAACTGTGTTGATAAGGTCTCCGGTAGTGCGTATCGGCTTTTCTGCTCTCGCCTTGCAAATGACCGATGCCATTTTACGTGCCGGTTTCAACTCCCCGTAATAGAAAAATATATCGGCAAGCTTGCTCTCTTCGTATTGGTTGATCACCTCAAAGGCCGAAAGAAGACTTTTTTGATTCATCCGCATGTCGAGCGGTTTGTCAAAACGGAACGAAAAGCCTCTCTCTTCTTCATCGAATTGATGGGAAGAAACTCCCAAGTCCGCCAATAAACCGTCTATTTGCTCTATCTGGTGGTAGCGAAGGAAGTTTTTCAGGTAGCGGAAGTTGCTCCGGACAAAGGTGAATCGGGGATCACTATTCAGGTTGTTTTGTAATGCATCTTCGTCTTGGTCAAAACCAAACAGGCGCCCGTTTTCTCCAAGAGAAGCAAGGATTTCTCCTGAATGGCCCCCTCCTCCGAATGTCACATCCACGTAAGTTCCGTCGGGTTTGATGGCAAGTCCCTCAATGCACTCGCGCAACATCACCGGTATATGGTAAGGCGTTTCTGTTGTCATAAAAAAATGTTTTCTAATTGGGAAACTCTATCAGGCCGTAAAGTAACAAATCTTTTTTTATTTGCAAATCATATTGAAGATAAAAGTTATCAACAGAATTACTTATTTATTATTTACTATCAAATGATTAAACATTTTAATCTGAAGTAATGCTTTAATAGATATTCGGACGAAATTCTTTTTTATTGCATCTCTCGAATATTTGATTTTGGATAAGTTTAATCAGTTTGAATAAAAATAAAATTGCACCATTTGTAATTAGTCAGATAATGTTTGAGTTGTAATTATTATATTTGCATCAATAGATCAATTCTTTTGTGTGAACTCTTCTGTTTTAACGACTGGATGTCAGTCCTTTCCTTTTTCGATTGACGAATTGAGGAGTGAGCAGTGGAGAGTGTGGATATGTTGGGTGGAGAATGCCTGTTTTATGTGCATCGGGTGTTTCAATTCTCCTTCTCGAGTTGAGTAGTTAATTCAATAGAATGAATATATGCATCGTTTTCTTTTTCTGTTTTTTTTCTCTTTTGTATTGGTTTTCTCCTCTCTGTACGCTTCTAAAAAGTCGAAACGGACTCCTTGGATGCATCATGCCGATATAAGTGTACCTAAGCCCCAGTTCATAGTTGATATTCTTCGCCCCTCCGTTGTTTGGCTTACTCCCTGTGAGAATATTTACCTTCCAGTAGAGATCTTCTCCGAACGCGAAAGGCGTGATGTACGCATACGTGACAATTATCTTTTTGGAGATAGAAAGCATGTTATTATTGATTTTTCCGCCATTTGTGACAACGAATACAGTTTTCCGCTTCCCGGAGCCAAGGTTATTTCCGGATTTCGCCAACCCCGCCGACGCAATCATTCAGGTGTTGATATTAAAACCTTTGCCAAAGACACCATTCGCGCCGCGTTCAGCGGATTGGTACGGATGGCCAAACCATACGCCGCCTATGGCAATGTCGTTGTTATTCGTCATCCAAACGGACTCGAGACCGTTTACAGCCACAATCACACCAATTTTGTCAAGCCCAACGACTGGGTGAATGCCGGAGATCCGATAGGTTTGACAGGCAGAACTGGAAGGGCTACCACCGAACACCTTCATTTCGAAATTCGTGTCGAGGGGGTAGTGATCGATCCCAACTTAATATTTGACATGAAAAACAACGAATTACATCGCCGTCCGTTGCAGCTCACCCGAAGCGGATCAAATATATCCGCCATGCCAATGGGCACTCCTAAGAATAAGAACTCAGCCATAGCGGCGAATCATTGAAACCTTTCAATAAACAAAAACAACTCATCCATGTGAACGAGTTGTTTTTTATGTTCATTCATCCTCCGCGATATTCTCGCCTGAGTAGGCGACCCTATTTAGATTCGAATAGATCGACTGCTTAGAACTCGGAGGTGAAGTGGAATCGAATGTTTTTGAAATCTTGTTGTGCCATCAACAACACGTATGATGAGTCTGCCAAAAATACATCGCGTCCCTCTTTATCTGTCGCCATGTATTGTTGTTTACGGCGTTTGAAATTTTCCAACTCCGCTTCATTGTCGCTCTCTATCCAGCATGCTTTATAGAGGCTGATGGGTTCCCATCGACATTGAGCTCCATATTCATGTTCCAAACGATATTGTATCACCTCAAACTGAAGTTGTCCTACCGTACCAATGATTTTTCGTCCGTTAAACTGATTGGTGAACGATTGGGCTACTCCTTCGTCCATCAGCTGGTCAATACCCTTATTGAGCTGCTTTGCCTTCATCGGATCGGCATTCTCAATGTATTTGAACATTTCAGGCGAGAAGCTTGGAATTCCTTTGAAGTGGAGTTCTTCTCCTCCTGTCAACGTATCTCCGATTTTGAATACTCCCGTATCGGGCAGACCCACAATGTCACCCGGAAAGGCTTCATCCACCACCGATTTCTTTTGTGCCATGAAGGCGGTAGGCGAGGAGAAACGCATCATTCTGTTGTGACGGATATGTTTGTAGTTGGCATTCCGTTCAAATTTCCCCGAACAGATCTTTGCAAACGCGATACACGATCGGTGGTTAGGGTCCATGTTCGCGTGAATCTTGAAGATAAAGGCCGAAAATTGCTCTTCATTCGGATTGATTATTCGCTCCACCGCTTGAATAGGCTTGGGTGAAGGGGCAATCTGACAGAAACAATCGAGCAGCTCTTTCACTCCGAAGTTGTTGAGTGCCGATCCGAAAAAGACTGGAGCCAATTGTCCTTTCAAGTATTCCTCCACCTCGAATTCATGATACACACCTTCGATCAACTCAAGATCGTCCCTTAGTTTGGCCGCATCAGTATCTCCGATATGTTTTTCCAAATCCGGGTGGTTGATGTCTTTGAATTCCACCTTTTCCGTTACCGTCTGTTTGCTGGGAGTATATAGGTCCAGTTTCTCTTCGTAAATGTTGTACACCCCTTTGAAGCGTTGACCGATATTGATAGGCCAACTGAGTGGGCGTACGGCGATTTGCAGTTCGGTTTCCAGCTCATCGAGCAGTTCGAATGGATCCTTTCCCTCTCTGTCGAGTTTGTTGACGAAGACAATCACAGGCGTATGTCGCATCCGACACACTTCCATCAGTTTCCGTGTTTGCGCTTCCACACCCTTTGCCGTATCCACCACAATCACCACGCTGTCCACAGCGGTTAGGGTGCGGTAGGTGTCTTCCGCGAAATCCTGGTGACCGGGGGTATCGAGGATATTTATCTTATAGTCTCCATAATCAAACCCCATCACAGATGTCGCAACAGAGATACCGCGTTGCTTTTCAATCTCCATCCAGTCGGAAGTGGCTGTTTTCTTGATCTTGTTGGATTTTACAGCTCCTGCTACGTGAATGGCTCCTCCGAAGAGAAGGAGCTTCTCTGTCAGGGTGGTTTTTCCCGCGTCGGGGTGGCTGATGATGGCAAATGTTCTTCTACGGGCTATTTCTTGCTCGATTAACGTCATATGAATGTGGTTGTTGGGTTGCTTGGTTGTTAACGTAGTGGTTTTATCGGGATGGTGTGTGAACCTGTTTAAACGGTGGTTTTACCAACCGATACAATCGACAGATCCTCCTGAAAAAGGTTGCAAAGTTACATGACAATTTTCAGATAGCCATATGTGAGGGTGAAAAAGTGTGATTGGGAGTCGCCGAACTGTATGATTGATTGCTCGATATCGCCCTTGTCGGAGTCAGAATTCTTGGTTGTTCTAACGTCTGTCCCGCCATACTGTCGGCGATTTTTTCTTGTGTTTGGTAAATGCGCGTGTAAATACCGATGGTGAGCTGTATCCAACCATGGTTGCCACTTCGGAGATTGGTAATGTGGGGTATTTTTTCATCAGGAGGCACGATTCTTTAATCCGTGCATTGTGCACATATTCGGCAAACGACGACTTGAATCCATCGCGGAATACCTTTGTAGCCATATAGCGTGTGATGGCGAATTTCTCCATCACATCCAACTGTTGGAAGGTGGTTTTCATATAGGGCCGATCGGTCAATAGCCATGTTTCAATGGCTATTTTCAATCGATCCAGCTCCTCTTGTTCCCCCAACGGATCTTCGAGCGGTTGGTGTGTTCCGGATTCGAAGGAGGGTGAACATTCGCTCCTTGGCATATTATTTATTTCTTCAAATTCGCCTGCCACAATTTTGAGATTGAGCGCCTGAATTGTTTGATAAACAATGATTATAAAAAAGAGAATGGAATGGATGATAAAGAGAGGCATCGATTCTATTACTACCGCGAACGAATAGGACAGAAGCATAATCAGGTTGGCAAAGGCTGAAACGTTTAGCCACCGTTTGTTGTAGTAATCGCTATCGGCGTAGTTCATCTCGACGTATGACTTATAGACAGGCAACAAGCGGAAGTACTCCTTCATGGCGTATAACTGGAGGGCGAAAGCCATCAAGTAGGGAATTATTCGTCCCGCCCATACATCGGGATGTGTGCGAAACTCTATTATGTCTGAAAATTGGTGACAGTCGACCGGGGATATAATACCTGTCTTCTTAAGTAAATAATAGCCTGATGTCCACAGAAAAAGAGGAGTGGTTACGGTGACTATTTTTCTCCAATTCCAGTAGCTGGGTTTTAAAATCTCCAGCGGCACACACAGGGCAAACAGGGAGAAGGTGATACTTCTCGAAATAAATGAATAGGATGTAAAGGGGTTGAGGCATTCAAATCCGTGGGAGAAGAATTGAAGGGTATGGACAATGTACCAAATACCGCTGACTCCGAGCACCACTCCCAATAACAAACGCATGCGGTTTCTATCTCTGCTCAGTATGAGTACAATCGCACACATCAGACAGCTCAATCCGATGGTCCAAAGGCCTAATATGTGGGTAAGGGTATTTGCCGGCATACGAGAGGTTACTATTGTTGGTAAGCGTTGAGAAATATCTTTTCGGTGATTGACAGTTTGTTTATGCAGTTATGACATGTTATCCGTTGAGTTCCCCAAGGACTTGAAGGCACTGTTGAAGGGAGTCTTCCCAATGTGCGATTGTTATCTCCAGTGTGTTCTTTATTTTGGCTTTATTGAGCACCGAATAGTGTGGACGGGGAGCAGGGGTCGGATAGTCTTTTGATTCGATGGGTTGTATTGTGCAATTAATGATCCCCGCGAATCGATGAATCGAGCGGGCGAAATCATACCAGCTACATACTCCTTCGTTGCTGAAGTGGTAGATGCCTGTAGGGAAGGGCCTGTTTTCGGAACATGCAATC
>JBKEBB010000079.1:0-3507 GCA_047972845.1 Bacteroidales bacterium | reverse complement strand
AATTTGTTTTTTTTGTAGAGGAAGGTTGAGAATCGAGAAGTATCGATATTTTTAAGGTCTATATTTCAGTCGTACTTTTTCGGTCGATGGAATGGTTATTTGAATCTATCCGCTAATCGCTTTTGATATATTCTACTCATCTCGCTGTTGATCTGGGTAGAAAGAGATCATATTGGTGAGCAGAATGCCATCTATGCCTCCTGATACGAAGGTAAAACAGCGGAAGAATTAGGCCGACTATACCTGCTGCAAAATTAATTGAAACAATGCTTTGTTTATTCAAAACAATGTGTACTTTTGGCCTTTGCTATTGCTAATGAGGTATTCACGTTCAATCTAACCGCGTACCGATGATAAAAAAATAAATAAGAATGAGACTCATAACATCGATCTTACAATCTCTTGGCTGCTTTGGAAAGACAACAACGGATAACGAACACGAGCTGTCAAATGAGATGAAAAAACAATCGGCTACATCGGCTGAAACATCTAAACACATACCCATTGATCAGGAATTAACCGAGCAATGTATCGACTCCACTTCGGACAACGATTTACTCCAACTCATTTTCGACCATCTAAGTAAGAAACTCTCCGTTGACTATAGAAACGAATACGAAACCGTCTTGTCGTGGAACAGCTCCATGCAAGCAATCTATATGATTTGGGGGTTGGAAGCGGAAGTAAACAATGGAGGTTACAGTCAATTCTATTTTAATTCAAGCGGACCATTCTATACACACCTGCCGGAAGCATTGAGACGTGTGGGTGCTACCCAATTCGCCGATTTGACCGAACGGGCCAACAAGGTATTTGAGATTGAAAAAACAACCATCCTTCAAGACCAATCTACCAATCCGTTTAGTGAATCAGATGAAGACGATCCATTAGCCCCCTTCGACACCGAATTCTACGCATTGTATCAAACCGAGAACTTGGAGCAGATTCAAGTGGAATACATCCGAAATCACACAAAAGAGTTTTTAGACAGTTGAGAATGCGGGAATATAGAGAGGGAGAATAAAGCTCGTTTCAGAATGACTTTGAACAATAGGAGAAAGAAACATACGGGCCTACTGCACCTCTACATCCATCATACCATTGACATGTATGAGAAAGATGGTTTTGGCAATTGGGATAACCTATTTCTCACTCAATAAAAATAGCTGCAAGGATGTGTATTATTCCTTTTTGAATGAATATATTACAAAACGCCCATTACCAAATTATATTTATCAGTCGTTTTTGATAATTTACTTTGTACTACATCAAAATTTCTTCAATGGATATAAATATGGCAATTAATCAACTTGTTCAATTTTGCAGAGATTCATATCAGAAGGATGGTAAATGTGAGAGATGTCCGAATACATGTAATAACTGTAATATATGTCTACAAGAAATACACAATGATCAACGGAATCTCAGAATCTATGATTGTAAAAACATGATATTTTGTTATGTTTGCAATTATATAAATAAACATGCCTCTGAGATATATTACGGATTCAATACTTTTGTAAATCATCCAAGCACAAAAAAAGAGCAATACAATATTTTAAGTGTTGGATGTGGTGATTGTGCCGATTTGTTTGGAATCATGCGTTTTGTTGAAAATAACCAGCTCAAAGTGAATGTTTCTTACACAGGAGTTGATTTTAATGAAAAATGGAGACCTATACACGAGCAGATCATAAAATTATATCCGGAGATAACGTTGAAATATGAATATCAAGATATATTCACTTATATAAGTTCTTTGGAAAAAGTTGATTACAATATTGTCATTCTCGAATATGTTCTTAATGAAATAAGAAAATACACCCCTGATATTATTGATTCCTTTATTGATTCCTTTGCGCGTGTGGTTGTAGATAGGCTTCCATCAGGAGCTCTTATCCTTATAAATGATTTTAATCACAAAATAGTTAGAGATTATTTTCCAAAGATACTTGCTAGCATCAAAATTAACAATGAGGTTTTACCTGCCAGTCTGAGATTTATTAACCCAACAACACATACATTTGGTGGTATTATATTGAGCAAAGATGAGTTAATTTTCAATATTAGCGTAGATGATCGCTTTGAGCAAAAATCACCATGTTCAAGTTGCATATATATAATATACAAACAATAAATTATGATTTTAAGTATAAGCCGTAGAACAGATATTCCGGCCTTTTATTCTGATTGGCTTTTCAATCGAATAAAAGAGGGTTTCGTATATGTACGTAATCCAGTAAATATTCATCAAATAAGTAAAATAAAGATTACTCCCAACATTGTTGACTGCATCGTTTTTTGGACAAAGAATCCCGAAAAGATGCTACCTAGATTGAATGAAATCAGAGATTATAATTTTTATTTTCAATTTACTGTAAATCCATATAATAAATCTTTGGAGCTGCAAGTTCCGAAAAAAGAGAAAGTCATTGATATATTCAAAAAACTATCGAACGAAATAGGTAGAAATAGGGTAATTTGGAGATATGATCCCATTCTTTTTACGAATGAAATAGATACAAATTATCACATAAAGTATTTTGAAGAAATAGCCAAACGGCTGCAACACGATACCCAAAGATGTGTAATCAGTTTTGTAGATAATTACAAAAAGACAGAAAACAATCTCAAAAATACTTTTGCGAGAGAACTTACCAATAACGAAATTATTACCTTAACAACTAAACTTGTTAATATAGCCAACTCATATAATATTGAGATATTAAGTTGTGCTGAAGAAATAGATTTGGAGGACTTAGGAGTTCATCACGGAAAATGTATTGATGACAGAATTATTGAGCAGATTACAGGCTATCAATTAGAAGCAAAAAAAGACAAGAATCAACGCCAAGAATGTGGATGTATAGAGAGTATTGATATTGGGGAATACAATACCTGTCCTCACAATTGCCTGTACTGCTACGCCAACTTCAATAAGGATAGTGTACTTAAAAAAAGAGAAAAACATAATCCCTTATCTCCTCTTTTGGTGGGAGAAATAGATTCTGATAAGGATATTGTAAAAGAAAGGTGCGTGAAACTTCTTAAGAAAAACTCTCTATTTTGAATATTCAAATCATTCGAATGGAGATTGGAATCTAAACTATGTAAAAAAAATTAATATTTTGGTAATGATGCCAAAAATGGTTGGTGAAGTTCTTGAAAATAGTTTGTAACTTCAAGGCGAAACTAAAGAGGAGATGAGCTCTGCTCGAGAGCAACTCATTAGCAATAGGTTTCAGAACATACCGAAACGGGAGGAGTTTAGCGGCACCTTCTTTTTCATTTCGGGTGTTCAAATATGGCTAAAGAAAACTCAACTAACTTTATGAGTTGTGGTTGTTTTTGAAGAATAGATCCCATTTTATGTAGTTCTTGAAATGATCTTTAGATAATCCTCTGTGTAATGAAACGTTTTGTTTTAGATGACCGAAGAAAGATTCCAATCCATTGGTTGTTTTTGGGATGTTAGGATTATCCAGATAGTGAAACATATTTGGCAAT
>JBKEBB010000045.1:0-5588 GCA_047972845.1 Bacteroidales bacterium | reverse complement strand
GAATTTCAATTCTTTCAAGAAAACACCTGACGCGTTCAAATTTTCCTCCCGACCTATTCCATTTGAAACATATCAACAGAAGTTCGATCTTGTGCATCGAGGGCTGTTGAGGGGAGATTCTTTTCTAACCAACTTAACGGTGCGCACACCTGTGGAAACCGATCTTTCCTTGGAAATGATCTTGAAACATTGCAATTCGAAATACGCGCTGATGATCCCCGATCGATTTGTCTGTTTCTCACCCGAGACATTTGTCACCATTTCGAATGGGATAATCTCTTCCAATCCTTTGACGGGAACCATTCGTGCAGAGATTCCCGTTGCGGAGCAAGTGATATTGAGCGATTACAAGGAGTCTGCGGAACACTACACCATTGTTGACCTGATTCGTAATGATTTGAGCAGAGTTGCGTCGCAAGTAAGGGTGGATCGTTTGCGCTATATTGACCGACTTGATACGTCGCAGGGGCCCATACTGCAAGTGAGTTCGCATATTTCAGGCCAACTCCCCGATGATTACTATCAACGGTTGGGTGATATACTATTTGAATTGCTTCCTGCCGGATCGGTCTCAGGAGCACCCAAACCCTCTACACTACATATTATTCGTCGAGCCGAAGAGGAAGACCGAGGCTACTATTGTGGGGTTTTTGGTTATTTTGATGGTGAAAATCTTGATACGGCTGTTTTGATACGTTTTTTGGAACATACGGATGAGGGATTCTTCTATCGTAGTGGATCCGGGATAACGGTCAATAGCGATGCGTGGTACGAATATGATGAGATTAAACAAAAGGTCTATTTGCCATTTGTTTGATTTACCAAGATGTACTACGACACCTTTTAATGCAAATATAAAAATCAGATGAGATATATTGAGACCATAAAGATTGAACATGGAGAGATTCGTCATTTGAATCGTCATTTGGATCGAATCTACGCCTCGAGCGGAATAGAGATCGATAATTTGGATGTCCCCGAAGAGTGGAGAAGGGGAGTGGTCAAATGTCGGATTATATACTCTGATACCATTGAATCAATAACATTCATGAATTATGTGTACCCCGTTATCCGATCGTTGCGAATGGTAAACTCTTCAGATGTGAAGTATGACAAAAAATACGCAGATAGATCGGGTTTGGATAAGCTGTTTGAACAACGGAACGGATGTGACGATATATTGATTGTTCGCGATGGGATGATTACAGATAGTTATTTCTGTAACGTGGTGTTTGAAAATGGGGATGGATTGTTTACTCCTGAGGAGTGTCTGTTACGGGGTACGAAGCGGTCACAATTGATTGAGTCGGGAGTGATCACTACTCGTCCTATTTCAGTGGCAGATATTCATCAGTTTACGAGAGTCAGACTAGTCAATGCGATGATTGATTTGGAAGATGATGTAACCGTAGATATCGAATCGATATTTTGAAATATGAATGGCTATCAAAACGAATATACGTTTTACTTAAAAGGAATGCTCCTTTTGAGTAAGAGGTATAAACGTTTTGCCTAAAAGGAATATTCCTTTTTTGTGTACTATTACTATTGCTGGCGGATATGTTTTTTGATGACCGCTTCGGTGTGGCTGATTATCTCTTTTCCTCCTATATTTCCATGTCCCGGAATCACGATTTTAGCATCGTGAAATTTGGTTTCCACTGTCTTTACCGTATTGAGCCATTCGTTTAGCGGAGCAGCATCTGACGTGTTTCCAATGCTCGACGATCGTATCTCTTTGAGCATACAGCCGCCAAATAGGACTTTAGCGGATGGAATCCAAACAACGATGTTGTCTGTCGAGTGTCCACCTCCCAAGAAATAACATACCACAGATACGTTGCCAAGATCAATTGTCAATGAGTCGTTAAAACTCTCTTTTGCCACGGGGAGATTCTTCTTTTTTAAAAGCTCGTTGGTAAGATGGTTGGCATACGATTTTACCCCTCGTTTATTTAGATATTCCAACCCTCCAACGCAGTCTTCGTGCCAGTGATTAGGTACAAAATAGGTGATTGGGGATTTGGTAGTGGATTTAATCCATTCTATCAACTCCACCGTTTGGCTTTCGGATACGGGAGTGTCGAGCAATATGGCATCAGTAGCTCCGATCACCACTACTCCGTTTGATCCTACACGTCCCCACGAACCCATTTCAGCCCACGCTGTATATGTATATATGCGATCGGATAATTGGGTGATGGATAGGTTTTCATTCACTTGAACAGTTTGAGCGAATGAAAGAAATGTAGTCAACACGAACAACAGTACGATGGTGACAATTTTACGGAATGAGTTATAATAGCGACACATCATTTGAATGGGTAAAGGGAAATATTAAGGGGTAAATCCACGATCAATATTATTACATATTAGCCGAATAATGAGATACGATCGCGTTGTATATTCCATCAACATCCATTCCGCAAAGGGTATTGAGCTGTGCGATTGTGCCGTGTTCTACAAAGCGATCAGGCACACCAATACGTTTCACGGATGGGAAATATCCATTATCAGACATGAATTCAAGAACGGCACTGCCCATTCCCCCATTTATGACACCGTTTTCAACTGTGATGATTTTTTTGAACGAACGACCTATTTCATGTAACAGTTCCTCATCGAGTGGTTTTAAAAAGAGTAGGCTGTAGTGAGCCACACTGATCCCTTTCTCTTCCGCTCGTTGGATAGCTGTTGCCGCATCATTGCCGATAAATCCAATTGAAATAAGAGCAATGTCATTACCTTCTTTGAGTTTTGCGCCTTTTCCGATTGCGATGGGCTGAGGCTCGTTGTGCCATTTCTTCATTACTCCTTTTCCCCGCGGGTATCGAATAACCAATGTACCACAATCGTGTGAATGGGCTGTGTACATCAAATTACGCAGTTCGTGCTCGTTCATCGGAGCCGCGATGGTGAGGTTTGGAATAGGACGAAGAGCCGCTAAATCGAATACCCCATGGTGGGTCGCTCCGTCTTCACCCACAAATCCGGCACGATCCAGACACAAGACGATTCGACTGCGTTGAAGCGCGGCATCGTGAATCACTTGGTCATAAGCTCGCTGCAAGAAAGAGGAATATACGTTGCAGTAGGGAAGGAATCCCTCTTTTGCCATTCCAACGGCAAATGTTACCGCATGCGATTCGGCAATTCCAACATCGAATGCCCTTTCGGGAAATCGATCCATCAGATAGGTCATTGAGCAGCCGGAAGGCATAGCGGGGGTGATTCCTACCACCCGTTTGTCCAAATCGGCCAGTTCAACCAATGTATGGCCAAAGACATCTTGGAAAAGTGGAGGCTCGCCGTTGGTGTCGGCTATCACACGTTTTCCGGTATTTTTATTGAATTTGCCAGGAGCATGCCACTCGGTAGCAGACTCTTCGGCGGGTTTAAACCCTTTTCCTTTGATGGTCTTAACGTGCAATATTTTGGGCCCGTTGATATTTTTTAGATCAGACAATACCTTTACCAATCCTTCGATGTCGTGACCGTCGATAGGACCAAAGTAGCGAATGTTAAGTCCATCGAATATGTTGTGTTGCCCCGACAAAAGCGATTTTAGGCTGTTGCTAAATCGGGTGAGGAATCCTTTGTTTTCTTCGGTAGCTATTTTTGATTTTCGGAGAGCTTTGTAGAGCTTAAACCACATCTTATTGTACATAGCCGAGGTGGTGAGCTTTACCAAATACTGACTCAATCCTCCCACATTATTGTCTATAGCCATGTCATTGTCGTTGAGAATAATGAGCATGTTGTTTGGGTGAGATGAGGCATTGTTTAGCCCTTCGAACGCGAGTCCTCCGGTGAGCGAGCCGTCTCCGATAACGGCAATTACCTGCTTGGGTTCGTTTTTGAGAACAGACCCGATAGCAATTCCCAATGCGGCAGAAATAGAGGTAGAGGCATGACCTACTAAGAACGAATCGTACGGACTCTCCTTTGGATTGGGGAATCCACTTATTCCATTCAGTTGTCTGAGGGTATGGAATTTGTCACGTCTGCCTGTAAGAATCTTGTGTCCGTAGGCTTGATGACCGACATCCCAAATAAGTTGATCTTCCGGTGTATTGAATACATAGTGTATAGCCACAGTCAACTCGATCACTCCAAGACTTGAAGCAAAGTGGCCGGGGTATGTGGAAAGTGTATCAATAAGAAACGCGCGCAATTCGGCACACACTTGTTGAAGTTGCTCAGTTGATAGCTTTCGTAGATCGGAAGGGATATTTATATTTTCTAAAAGAGAACTCATAAATTGCTGTTTTGTGCTTTCACATAAAGCGGAACAAAAGTAAACAATTTCTACGAGACTCTCCGATTAATGCACGTACATTAATTAGGAGAATCTGTTACTGGTTACTTGTTGAAAATCAAGATTCGTAATACAAATCGAGAAATCTCTGTTCCGGCGTTTTGATATATGTTGGCCCACTCGATAATCTGATTTTGGTCATGGATACTTTGTAGTAATTGTAGATACAAAAATGTGACTATTCCTATCCATGGATAACTTTATTTGGTTTATCACCAAAGATCAAATGATATCTAAGTGGATGTTTCTTTCTTATTTAAGTATAGTGGCTTTGAGTATTTTAACGTCTTCGACCGGGCGATTGTTCTGGTTAGTCGTTACCGCTTGAATCTTTTCAACTACATCGAGTCCTTCTACAACTTCGCCGAAGATAGTATATTCACCATCGAGGAATGGAGTTCCTCCCACTGTTTTGTAGGCTTCGCGTTGTTCATCGGTAAACTTGAACCGAGGGCGTTTTTCGGCCTCTTCCATCGACTTCTTTTGAAGTTCATCCTGTAGCAGCAGAATGGATATTTCATTTCCGTCTTGTCGATAGTTATTGAGTTCCTGAGCACGTTCCTGCAGCATCTGTTGGTATATCTCGCGTTGAACTCGTATCACTCTTTGTTCTTCAACGGTGTTCAACTCTTCATCGAGATAGGGTTTTCCCCAGACAATATAGAACTGTGATCCGGACGACTCTTTCTTGGGATTAACGGCATCGCCTTGGCGGGCGGCGGCAAGAACTCCTCTTTTATGAAAACGCTCGGGAAATCTAAACTCAGGAGAAATAGTTTGTTTAGGTCCTCCGGCTCCAAGAGCTTTATCGGCAGGCGCGTTTTTTGATTCTGGATCGCCTGCTTGTATCATGAAATCTTTGACTACTCGGTGAAAGAGGAGGTCGTCATAATACTTTTTCTTAACCTGCTTGAGGAAGTTTTCCTTATGTTTGGGAGTATCATCGTACAATTTAACCGTAATTGAACCCATCGTGGTCTCAATCTTCACCATGGTTTCAGTCGAAGAGGATTTCGCGGCGCATGACAACAGTAAGATAAGGATGGCAAAAGACGAGAGTTTGATTGTATTCATAATAGTAACGAGGTCAGTAAATGATTAACTCTTGCAAATATAATGTGGATTATTGAATTGCTGAAATTATATGATCTATTTATCATGTGGAAAGGGGCGGATGTCTCATACATTTTACGAGTCAACTTAGAATGTGTTTGAAAGTAGATTTCGTTGAGTTTTGTTGAGATTGATAACTGCATGCGGATAATTAATC
>JBKEBB010000034.1:0-2569 GCA_047972845.1 Bacteroidales bacterium | reverse complement strand
CGGTGAAGTTTGTTTCAGATGGAGCAACGATTGAGATTGGAGACAATGGACAATCCTATTTCTATGATTTGAATGGGCATTTTCTCTATAGCCGGAGATACCAGGAGATGATCAAAGACTCTATTCAATTAGAGGGAATCTACTCATTGGGCGATGGATTGATTGCATGTTCAGGAATTATAGCGGAAGAATTCCGCGGTGTTTTACTTATTGCTGATACCCTTGGCAATATCAGACACAAAATTATCATGCAAGATACAATTGCAGATCACACACAAGCATTATACAAAGGGGTGGTTCCAACTGTCTATTTGAAAGATGATCTGATCCGCTTTTATAATAAAATCGAGGATACTCTTTTTACGGTTAATAAGGCAGGACAAAGGGACCCTTCCTATGCCTTCGATTTTGGAAAATACAAACAGGTACTTGTTTGGAAAGAATTGATACAAAATAGTCGGGAATATGCGCATTTGATTCGAATCATTGAATCTGACAACTTCTTATTTTTGGATCTTGATTTTGGGAAGCACAGCAAAGAGGTGTTCACCTACTATATTACTGATATGCTCGGAAATCAAGTAGCCAGAGAAACGGGATTATTAGGAGCGATATACGATAAAGAAAACAAAAATGTGGTACTTCTGAAGCAGTCCCAACCGAACATAATTGGTATGAGAGATGACTTACTGGGTGGAGTTCCATTTTGGCCTAAGAAAATTGCGAATGATGGAAGTTTAGTCTCCTTCATAGAATCCTCTACGTTTAAAGAGTTGAGTGATGCTTTCGATCCCTCGAGTGAGGTGTATCAAATCGGGAAAACAATATCTCCGGAGGATAATCCCATCGTGATGATTGCGAAGCCCAAGCGTTGATTAAACGCATGGATATGTCTGACAAACGGCCTGATCTTAGGTGTTGAATTGCAAATTCAAATAGGAGGGAAGGGTGTGAGTGCAAATCACACCTGACGGAAGAATGTAAAAGACGATGATAATCCGGTATTGATGATTGTCGCCATACGATAGTGGAGGTAGATCGATAACGGCATGATCCCTCTGTTTATAGAAAGATTACTATAAAGGCGTTATCTTTGTACCCATGCAAGTACAAGATATACGAATAGAGGAATATGATTATCTATTGGAGGATAATCGTATCGCAAAATATCCACTACCCCGGCGTGATCAGTCGAAATTGCTTCTTTACCGTAACGGCGAAGTGAGTCACGATCTCTTTACGTCGTTGCCATCACACCTTCCGGTGGGCAGTTTTCTGGTATTCAACAACACAAAAGTGATACAAGCCAGGCTTCGGTTTCGTAAGGAGACAGGAGCGGAGGTAGAGATCTTTTGCCTTGAACCACATACTCCCCATGATTACTCCCTGATCTTTTCTCAAACGCGGAGTTGTAGATGGTGGTGTTTGATCGGAAATCTGAAACGATGGAAGGAGGGGCTGCTTTCGAGAACCATTCAGGTAAGGGACGAAGAGGTGGTGGTAACCGCCCGAAAAGTACAATCGATGGATCAAGCCCACGAAGTGGAATTTGTGTGGGACAACGATTCGGTTTCGTTTGCCGAATTAATCGAGCAGATGGGAGAGTTGCCCATTCCACCCTATTTGAACCGCCCTACGGAGAAAAGCGACGAAACTACCTATCAGACCATCTATTCAAAAATAAAAGGATCGGTGGCTGCTCCAACAGCCGGACTTCATTTTACAGAAGAGGTGTTTAATGCACTCTCATCGACAGGATACACATGGGAGGAGTTGACCCTGCATGTTGGCGCGGGAACGTTTCGTCCGGTCAAAAGCGAACATATCGGCGATCACGAGATGCATGCCGAGACCTTTTCGGTTTCGCTTGAGTTCCTTCGTCGTGTGAAGGAGCATATAGGTAAAATTGTGGCTGTTGGAACCACCTCGGTGAGAACCCTCGAGAGCCTCTATTGGATAGGGGTAGGGTTGATGAATGGCCGCTCTTTGCTGGATAGCGGCGGATCGTTTCATGTGGATCAATGGAACCCGTACGTGGAAGGAACGGACGAAGTCTCCTCAATCGATGCGATCGGAGTGTTGATCGGTTGGATGGAACAAAACAACCGGACTCATCAGCACGGCTCTACTCAGATAATCATTGTTCCCGGGTATCGGTTTCGGGTAGTCAGCTCTATAATCACCAATTTTCACCAACCACGGAGTACTTTGTTATTGCTTATCTCGGCTTACCTGAAGGGTGATTGGAAGAGGGTGTATGACTATGCTCTGGCAAATGATTTCCGTTTTCTGAGTTATGGGGACAGTTCGCTGCTGCGGGTGGACGAATGGGCAATCAGATAATAAGCGATAAAAGGGGTATTAACCAATTTAGTCGGACTGATTGATTGAGACGATGTAATCAGTCGTTAAACTCCTTTCGAATTCTTAATCGGTTGATTTTTTGTTTATGATTATCCGCAATTCTTCCTATTGTAAATTCTTGATTTGAAGTCAGGCGGATATCTGACAGCGGCGATTAATAATCTGTCAAACTGTTTTTCGCCAAAATATCGCCTGTTGAATTTAT
>JBKEBB010000033.1:0-2258 GCA_047972845.1 Bacteroidales bacterium | reverse complement strand
GGAAAGCTATCAATATACGCCACTTCATCCAATATCATATATTCAGAGGATGGAGATACGGACGACTTGCATCCGAGAAATAGAATGCAAAACACAACAAGATTGGTCATTAGTAGCATCGTTTTCTCATGGTTATTTATTCTCATAAGGGTGAAATAATTTCTTCTCATTCTATTTGATTATAAAGGTTATTATTGTGAAGGACAAAATTCGACATCTTAATCCCATTGAATCTATAATCCAGAAGGAATCTTGTTCACTTAGGTTTAAGCATGCAATATAAAATATATAATTCTATTTGATCGCGATACAATCAAGTTCCAGTTTCTCGTCATCCTGATTTTGGTTATGGATATTATCCACTGTAAGTAGTAATCCTGTATCGTTCAACAACCACGCAGTCGCGTAATTGTATCGCTTTGATGACAGTTCAATTTCACCCAATACATTCATTTTCTGATCGAATACCGACAAGTAGAGATTCTTATTATAATACGCTTTCTCGATGTCGTTATTTACATTGTAATCAGAAGCACCCACTTGCAAGCGGTATATGAATCGTTGAACAGGATCATACTGAAGTCCAAAGAAATTGCTGTTGTTAATTTTATGTCCCTCCAGTCTTTGAAACGTATTGTTTGGAGCAAGTGATTCCGAATGGTTCTTCACATATTTGCTATCAGCTTGATATTCCCTTTCCTCTCCGGTATATAAATGGAAGGAGTATATAGAAGAGACTGCCGGATAGTTGTAATACACAATTGAATCGGTAGGGGTGATATTGGGTAATCGCTTCCAACCAAACTCACCATTGTTTTCTTTAAAGTAAGAAGGAATTTGCATTTTGTAGTAGCTACATTTTCGGCTATTCATTTCTATTTCACATATATAAAACTCAGACGCACTAAGGGGCTTCATGGCTAAGCAAAAGATTGAATTTCTGTTCTTGTTGTAATAAAGCTCAATAGTAGCGATCGAATAGTTTTTCATCAACGTTAATTGCAACTGCCCGGACAGTTCTATCAGACTGATTTTATTTTTCACCTCACCTTGCTTGGTTATTAAATATACTTCCGAGTCGTTTGAAATAAAGAGCGAATCTTCCGAATGGATGTAGAGCCCGTTAATTCCCGGCATCACTCCATTAACCCCCTCTTTATCCAACGCGATATGATAGACCGAATCATTGTCCGGTTCAAACACATCAATACTATGGGTTAATTGATTGTATCCATATATATCATTATCGAAACTGCTTAATAGATTGTATGATTTCAGGGACGATGAATCAAGAGGGATAGAAATCGTAGAAACTGCAAATTCCAGAGTCTCAACAGTTGATTTACTCGTATCATTGGATTGATTACAACCAAATAAAAACCAGAATAAAAACAAACAAAATAGAAATACGGAGTTTTTCATCATGTATAGCGTGTAACAGGTTTTCGTGGCGTCAACTACTCTTTAAAGTGGATGCTAGTGGTCAAAGTGGTTATTGAAATATCGGGTTCGACAATTTGTAATATGAGTATCCAAACAATCCATTCAATATACATATCAATTTGTTAGCTGATTCCGGCATTACGAATTAATCAAGTTTGAATTTAACTATTGATAGTTCAGGGTATGCAATGGCGTATAATACCGATTCTGAATCATTAATGGCAAAATCTGCAACCAATGTATCTAATTCATATTTAATTATTGGGCGCCCACTATAGTCAAAGACATAGAGTATTCGACCATATGAATAGTGATCAGGGTCGCTTTTCGTTCGTCCAGAGTATAGTAAATATATCTTCGTATTCGTGGTTTTAATTCTTAGGTAAGCTCGTTTTGTATCAGGTGATTTAATAAGCGATCCATTTTGAATGGATCTGTTTTCATCGTACTTAAAGTCGAAATCTTTTGTCGGAGCTTTGATCAATTTCTTTAATTTCCCATCTCGAGCATATATTTCTACAATATCAAGATATCTACCTGCCAATACAATATGATTACAATCTGGGGATACATCAATCTGAGAAGAAAATATATCACTTAAAATCTCCGATTGAATCCCACTATTAAATTTCAAATGTGGGTTTTTTATGGAATCGATTAGAATGGTCTGTCGATCAAAGATCAAAAATCTATTTATGATTATCCGCAATTCTTCCTATTGTAAATTCTTGATTTGAAGTCAGGCGGATAGCTGACAGCGGCGATTAATAATCTGTCAAACTGTTTTTCGCCAAAATATCGCCTGTTGAATTTAT
>JBKEBB010000021.1:0-7041 GCA_047972845.1 Bacteroidales bacterium | reverse complement strand
ACGGATACGACTGTTCGCATTCTATTATCGGCACAATTGCAGACTGGCAGCCTTCCGATTATGAGGAGTTTGTTATTGCTATTGGAGACATGGAAGTCAGAAAAAAGGTGGCTGAACTGCTAACTTCCAAGGGGGGTGTCTTCGCATCACTAATACATCCAACCGCTTTAATTGGTGACAATTCGTCTTTAGATCGAGGATTAATCATGTATTCATATTCTAAAATCAACGTTAATTGTACTGTAGGCGAATTTGTATCATTGGCTTCTTTCGTGAGTATAGGACATGATACAGAAGTCGGAAACTTTTGTGCATTGTCCACCGGCTGTGTGATTACCGGCCGTGTTAAGATTGGTCACTTAGTATTTATTGGTCCCAACTCTACTGTTCTACCTAATGTATCAGTGGGCAATCATGTATTTGCTGCGGGGGGAAGTGTTGTTATGACTAATATCAAAGCGGGAATGCGGATTATGGGGAATCCGGCCCGTCCATTTTTACCAAATACATCAAAATAAGGTATGACTGCCGCGGAATTGTATATACAAGTATTTCGAAACACTTTTCAACTGGGAGAGGATTGTAATTTTGATTCACTTCGTTATAATTCTATTTCAACATGGGATTCAATAGGACATCTGATGCTGATCTCCGAGATAGAACAAACCTTCAATATTGTTTTCGAAATGGATGATATTATAGACTTCAACTCTTTTGAGGTAGGGAAACAATTACTGAAAAAGTACAATGTTAAACTTTAAAACCCACCATAACTTAGTAGCCTTAATAAGTGAGAGTGGGGAACGCATCCATTACTCCGAGTTGGATAGTTTAAGCTACTTGTTCAGTTCGTATTTTCACGATAGAAAGCTAATCATTGTAGAAGTTTCAAACACACCGGAGTCAATTGCAGGTTACGCTGCACTGTTGTCAAGTAAGCAACCGATGATGTTAATTGACAAAACCACACTTGCCGCCAATTATGATCGATTAATTCATCTATGGCAACCGGCATATGGTTGGATGCACAAAGATTCCAACTTCAATGGAATACAAAAAACCGGGGTTGAGTTCAATCAATACTGTCTATTCACTCTCCCATCAAATAATAATTCATACACCATTCATCCCGAACTAGCCCTTTTATTAGCCACTTCGGGATCAACAGGTAGCGGTAAAATGGTGCGAATCAGTTACACCAATCTGTTGGAAAATACGAATTCAATTTTAGGGTTTCTACCCATATCACACGTTGATCGAACCATTACAACATTGTCGTTTCAACATGCATATGGATTGTCTGTTGTTAATACCCATTTAGTGGTAGGCGCTTCAATCATAGTAAGTTCAAGAAGCATGGTTGAAAAGGAGTTTTGGAAACTAGTGAGGAAATTCGACATCACGAATCTGAATGGCGTACCTTTTCATTATGCGATGATGTACAAACTGAATATTGACGTTCACTGGATCCCCTCCTTGCGCTTTATGACACAGGCAGGTGCAGGGCTGCCAAAGGAAATGCAAAAAGTGTTCGCACAAATTTGTCATACTCACGGTGCACGCTTTTATGTGATGTACGGACAAACGGAGGCCACAGCTCGAATAGCAATTCTACCATCGGAATATGCATTGACCAAGCTTGGGAGTGCTGGAAAAGCAATCCCTGATGTATCCGTCGAATTATATAGTGAAAACGGAACAGTTATTCGGGCGTCGGAAGCAGTAGGAGAGGTAATGGTGAAAGGGAAAACTATTGCAATGGGATATGCCGAGAGTTACGCTGATTTAGCCAAACCCGATCATTGGAACAACTGTTTAGCAACGGGAGATTTAGGTTGGTTTGATAGGGATGGATTTCTATATATCAGTGGGAGAAACAGTCGAATTATTAAACTTACCGGACGACGTTTTAATTTAGATGAAATGACAAATCATCTTCAACAGTTCTTTGCCCAATATGAACTCGTATGTACGGGGAGTGATGATCAGTTGTTCGTGTTTTGTGAACGAACAATCGATTTAAACCGATTGAGCCAGTTGGTTGCGCAAGAATTCGACCTTCACCCAACCTTCTTCAGAATTATTCCTGTTGAGAGAATTCCAAGAAGCGAAAACGGAAAGATTCTTTTTCATCAATTAAAGACTGATGCTAATGGTGAATATTGATTCCTTTTTCAAGATCATGAACCCATTTTCAATTGATAGGGGGCTCAAACAAGAGATGCTGACAGCGGCATTGCAAGAGTTGTCATTGCATCATTATACTCATTGCACGTCCTATCAAAGAATAGTTGATTCATGGGGCATTTCCGGAGACGGATTAAGCAATTCTCCCATTGATCAGTTACCATTTCTCCCCGCATCCTTATTTAAGTCATTAGATTTGTTGAGCATTGGAACGGAAGACATTCATAAAACACTCTATTCGTCGGGTACTACATCGACAAAATCTAAGATCATATTGGATAAACATACGGCACAGTTACAACAAAAAGCAATGATTAAGATTGTGCAGTCATTTACTGGATTGCAACGTTCTCCCATGCTGGTATTAAGTTCCAAACCACACATCATTACAGATGGTACATACTCCTCGCAGAATACTCTTTTAACAGGCTTTGCTCCTTTTGCATCTGCCAGTTGCTATGCTTTCGATCAACAGCATCAACCTGATCTGGATGCGATTGAGAAATTTAGAGTGAAGCATCAACAAACACCTGGATTCATAATAGGCCTAACGGCTGACGTTTGGCAATCATTGGTGATGAATTTAAAGAAGTCAGATATAACCTTAGACTTTAAAGATTGGATTCTGATTCATGGGGGTGGCTGGAAGAAGCTCACTCATCAATCTGTGACCAGACAACATTTCAGGGAACAAATTAAACGCTTTCTGTCTATTGACCGCGTGTATGACTTTTATGGAATGATAGAACAAACCGGGAATTTATTTATTGAATGCGAACATGGATATTTTCATGCAAGTATTTTCGGGGATATACGTATCAGAAATGCATACGACTTTTCTATCAACTCTCCGGGCCAGTCAGGGATTGTTCAGGTGTTGTCGGTGCTGCCCCACTCGTATTGTGGCCATAGTTTACTTACCGGAGACTTAGGAACACTATACGGAGAAGATGATTGTCCATGTGGAAGAAAAGGCAAATATTTCCGCATTGAAGGAAGATTACATAATGTAGAAATGAAAGGATGCAGTAATGTGTAACGCGGAAATAAAACAATTGATCCACTATTATATCGGTAAGCCTGAACAACTAACGTCTGGGAGACCGAATAAAAGTTTCTCTGTCTTTCATCCGGAAGCCATCGCATTTGTATCGGCTCTGTCGAATAGTATAAAAGTAGATCCGGTCGCTGCACTCTACCCCGATTGTATGGCGTTTGCATTTTGGTGCCGAGAGAATGGAATCCGACAGATGCATAATCAGTGTGCCGACTATCTGCAACGAAGAGGCAGAGGCATAGCGCTTCATTATGCACCGGCAAACATTCCTCTTCATTTTGCCTATTTGTTAGTAATCTCAACCCTTTCAGGAAATAGATCTATTATAAGAATTTCAGGTAGAATCACTCCTCAGGCTGAGTTGGTTCTTAATCATATTAAAGCTGCGTTATCAAATAGATCTTCAACTTTCATTGATTCAATCGTTATTTGTAGTTTTGAGCATAACAAGGAGATAAATGATTGGTTGGGAAGTATGGCCAACGCGCGGACAATATGGGGCGGAGATTCAACTATCAAACAAATTGGACAATCCGAAATTTCCCCGGGAGGTGTTGATATTAGTTTTGCGCACCGACATTCCGTTTGTGTTATCAATGCCTCTGCGCTTTTGAGAAGTAATGATTTGTCGGTTTTGGCACAACGTTTCTATGCCGATAACTTTACGTTTGATCAGAAATCGTGTAGTTCGGCATCTTTAGTTATGTGGATTGGTAATAGTGCTGAGACAGAAAAGGCGCGATCTATTTTTTGGCCCTTGGTTGAAGCTATAGCAGAAAGAAATGATCCGTTTGAGCCGACTAAAGCATTGGCAAAATTAGAAACGATGTGTTTAGTCGCCAGTAAAACGGAGAGCTCTGCCTTTCTCTTTCGGAACAACCTTGTTACACGCGTTCAACTGGATCGATTAACAACTGAGCAGTTTAATTGTAACTATGGTTTCTTTCTTGAGTACCAAACCGAACAGATAGAGGATTTAGTGCAGGTTTGTGATGAAAAACTTCAAACCATAACCACCTTCGGTATCAATTCGGAGGAGCTTCATACGTTGCTTACCAACCACTCAGTGCCCGGAGTCGATCGTATTACAACTATTGGTAGAGCTTTAGAGTTTTCATCACAGTGGGACGGTGCCGATCTTATCGAATTATTGAGCAAAAAACGAACGTTTTCAACTACATCCCTATGATTAAGAATGAACCAACCATTAAAGGAGGAATCATTGATCTGAATCGGGGTCAGATTCAACAACGTGCTGCCGTGTATGGATACCATTACCAACTTGCCCTGCAATTTGGGATTGACGCTGTAGCTACGGGTAAAATGGCAATAGGTAAACTTGGAGAAATGAATGCGAATGATTTACTCCATAACATGGATCAGAACCCAACGATACTCGAGTTTACCAACGCCATGTTTAATCCCTTGATTCAAAAAACCTATGAATTGAACATTTCTTCGGCAAATGAAAACGAAGTAATGATTGAGTTTGGATATTGTCCATTGGTTGCAATGTGGCAAAAACAACATTTCACTGATGAGCAGATAGAGCAATTGTGCGATATCGCTATGGAAGCTGATCGGTCAGCCGCCAATACTGCCGGTTTCCAAGTCGAGATAACCGACACCATCGCGAAAGGATGTCCTCGTTGTAAAATGAGATTTTACAAATAAGGAATCTGGCGAGAGATTTAAATTCCGCAAAAGTCACCACCTTGAAATTTGAGTGTTAATAAATTCCATATTTCTTTGAAGTCATTTACTCTCAAATTTGGGGTGAGTAAAAAATAAATATATCAATTATTAGTAGTGTTTGATTAATGTACAGATATCTTTATAAACACTCTATGTAACCTTCCATTCCTATCAATGTGCTTGACATAAACATTTAATCTTTGGGTTTTTGAGAAGATGTTACAATGTTTAGTCTTGACATATCCTAGAAATATATCATCTTTAAAAAGTTTTACCGCATTTTGGTCATATTGATTCGTAGGCTCTTTTTCCCAGTGCAATTTATCTCCTACTTCAATAACGTCTGCAGGGGGATTAGTATGTGAGAGACCACAAATTTCACTTACAAATGAAAGGCCTTTTTGAGGATTATAGTCTGCAATAAATTCGAAATTATCAGTAGCTAGTAAACCTTGTGTATGTGCTAATAAATAGAATTTATCCTGTTGGAATTTGGGTTCTATTTCCCAAAACTCGTAATAACTATCTATGTCAGGACGTTCTGGCTTTGTTAGCCTAAGCGAAAATACTTCTAAAACATTTGTAGTGTACAAGTTATCTAAATTAGGGAAATCTACATAAGGAGTAAAACCTATCTCTTTTGCTTCTTTTTCTGAAATAGTATATTTAAAGCGTATGCCATCGGTGCTGTTTCTTCTAATAACACCAACTATATTTCTTCGTTTGCCAATGCTTTGACGCCAAACTAAGAATATATTTCCTATACTTCGGCTATACTTCATATAGTAATCTGCATAATTTTTCAAGGCGCAAAGTTAGCAATTTTACAACAAACTCTTTTCTCTTTTCAGTTAGTTTATTACTTAATATTTCTGGCGGTAACTTGTTATCAATATTCATAACAATCTTATTGATATTATTTTCATTGAAATTATTAGATATTTTTTTTATCTGTTCATTTGTTATATTCTGATATTTTTCGTCTTTTAATAAGGACTTGAGAAGCTCGTAATATCCAATTTTATTGCCATTTAACAAGCGAATCTCAGCTTTACATCTATTTATGTAGGAGTTTAGCAGAGTACTATTATTTAATAGTTGAATAATCTTTTCTTCCTTGATCTCCCGTCCGAGGCAGCTTCCGCTATCATAAATTGGAGAAAACTTAGCTTTGGACCAAATGTCATTTAGTTCTATTTGCCTTTGTAATCTTGTCAAATCCGAGAGCCTAAAACCAAATAGTTTTAGCAAATGGCAAATTCCTTTTGGGTGTTTCTTTACTGATATAGATAGATTTGAAGGTAAAATAAATCCCCAATTTTCTTGATGTCTGTCTTGGTTTCCAATTATACTGTCAAATACTATAACCTGAATAAAACTTTCCAAGTGATGCCCAAGATTATAGTATTCTAAAGCCCTTTTGAGAAATGATATTGTATACTGTTCATGATTTTCATCTGGAATATAGTTTGGATCACAACCTGTCAGAAATTTCATTAGTTCTGCTAATTCTTGATCAGATTCAACCATATTATTCGATATACAGCCGATTAAGGTCCCTTTTCTAGCAATGTTGTAATCAAGCATTTTTAAATTTAGGGATTGCCCAACTTTTGATGCAATTATTTCCATCCAGAATTCTGACTTATAGTTATGGTGAGATTCTTTGAAGAAACATAGTCTTCCCGTAAGAGGATTAACAGCCCAACATTTAGATCTACTTCCTCCAGTTTGCAAATATTCTCTTACTTGCCAGTCACTAATGTCTGTGAAAGTTGGTGATGAACAGAACTCTCTATTGATTGTCATGAATGGATTATATTATTTTTATAGCTTATAAATAAGGCATCCCATTGATCCTAAAGGTAAACTTTGCTAAAGAAATAAAGTGATTTTTTTTGATTTCCTATGTATGCTTCACTTTTGATCGGACGATTTAGTCCCGATTCAAGGTTTATTAACCTTAAGTGCAAAGATATAGTATTTGGAATCTTGAACAAAATTATTTGTTAATAAAATAATATGATTATCCGCAATTCTTCCTATTGTAAATTCTTGATTTGAAGTCAGGCGGATATCTGACAGCGGCGATTAATAATCTG